>JBAXCT010000006.1:0-22190 GCA_037141375.1 Chthoniobacterales bacterium
CACGGCACCCAAGTGAAGATGCTCACGAACACATCCACGAGGGGCGCGCGCGCGATCTTTTCGCTCACCGCAAAAGCGAGCCGGGTGAAAATTGCGGACACCACCAGTCCGGCAAAAACGAGGGCAAAGACATGAAGAAAGGGCATGCCCCTTACCATGCCCAGAACCGGGACATTCCCGAAATGCATTTCCGACGACTCGCCGGGCGGAGCGGCGACGTATTCAGACCGACCAATCCTCGACGACCAGACCCGGCATCGCGGCAAAGTGCTTCACGTTGAGCGTGGCCAGCACGAGGTTGCGACTCAGAGCAGTCGCCCCTATCCACATGTCCAGTTCTCCGCTAGGGCAGCCTTTTTTCCACAAGGCCGCCTTCAATGCTCCGTAGGCCAGCACCACCGCGCGATCAACCGGCAAAAAAGTGAGACGGTGACGCAAATACTTTTCATATTCCAAGCGCAACCGGGGGGAATCCTTGAGTTCTAGCCCGAAGTGCAGTTCGCCCTCTCCGATAGCTGACACAGCCAATGCATCGTCGCCGAGTTCGCTCCATCGTCGCACGACCGACTCAAGAGGCTCGCGCCGCAAACGCTGGGAGTAAACGCTGGTGTCGAGGAGATGCGTCAGCTTCATTCCCGCGCAAGATCAGAGAGGACTGACGCGCGCATCATTGTGCAGCCGCTCTGGTGCCGACCACTCGTCGCCGAGTTCCCCGTAGCTGTGCGCCGACTCCTGCACCGTGTCCCAGACTGACTCCTTGGCGGATTGCCGACCGACCGGAACAATGCGAACGAGCGGCTCGCCGCGACGCCGGATCAGGACCGGCTCCCCGCTGGCTGCGACCTGCTCGCAGATCTCAGAAAGCCGATTTTTCGCCTCGAAAATACCCAAGCTGATCATGCGGTTACCGATACAGCCAGCCAGCTAGCTTGTCAATGTCTGCCCCTTCAAAAGGCGCAACACCTCGTCCAAGACCGCCCCGTGCGCCTGCACGCGGGCGGCCATGGAGAATTCCGAGGGTGTCTCGATCGTCATGCTGCGGCCGCTGTGACCGTAGCGAAGCAAGAAGGCCTCGGGGTGGTCCGGCATGAGATCCGGCCGGATGCTTTTGCGGATCAGTCCGCGCCGGCAAGCACGGCCCTCGACCATTTTGCGCGGTTCGCGCGGCACGTGTTTCGCGGCGGCAGCGAGCAGCTTTTCGCCCCAGAACGGGCGCGTGCCCTCGATCTCGTAGAGGTAGACACCGTGCGCGTCGAAGTCCTCGTGCAACATCAGGGCCGCATCGAAGGTACGCCCTCGCAGGATTTTTTTCTGCGCCGCGATCACCGGCACATTGCGGCGACGGTAGCCGCGGTTGAGGTCGCGCCCCTCGGCGTCGTGGCGATTGTTGTGCTGCAGCCCCCACGGGTTGAGGCAGGGGAAAATCAAAACCTGGAACTTTTCGAGAGCCTTGGCTCGCCTCTCGCACCAAGTGATCAAAGCCTCGGTCGCCGCCGGTTCGTCACCGTGGATGCCGGCGGACAAATATAAACTCGGCGCACTGGTTTTCCGCGGCGGCGACTCGATCGCGTAAAGGGAGAAACCGTCCGCCGTGGCAAATCTCCGCAGCCGCCATTTTTCGCGCTTGGCCAAGGCACGCCAGCGTTTGACCAACCACGCGTAATCATGGGCCCGCAGATGTGCCGCGCTTTCGAGTTGCCTTGCCACAGAATACGGATATCGAAAAAGGGGTATGAATAAAACTCTCATCCTTCTATCCGCTTTCGCCCTCGCCATGACCGCACTTCCCGCGCAAAGTGAGGAATCTATGAAAGACATCCGTATCATCGTCAAAACCGATAAGGGCGAAATCGAAGGCGTCCTCTATGCCGAAAAAGCCCCGGTCACCGTGGCCAACTTTCTCAACCTCGCCAAGCGCGGCTACTACAACGGCCTCAAGTTCCACCGCGTCATCCCCGACTTCATGATCCAAGGCGGCGACCCGACCGGCACCGGCAGCGGCGGCCCCGGCTATCGTTTCGAGGACGAATGCACGCCAGACTTGAAACATGACAAGCCCGGCATTTTCTCCATGGCCAACGCCGGTGCCGGCACCAACGGCAGCCAGTTCTTCATCACCCACGTCGCCACCCCGTGGCTCGACGGCAAACATACCGTCTTCGGCTCGGTCACCAAGGGCCAGGACATCGTCAATGCCGTCGCGGCGGGCGACAAAATTGTCTCCATCGAAATCCTCGATCCGACCGACGATCTCTTCAAGGCCCAAGCCAAGCGTCTCGAGGAGTGGAACGCCGTCCTCGACAAGGGCTGAGCAAGCGCAGTCTGACAGACTCGCGCAGCGGGCTTGAAAAACGTGCCAAGGGTCGGGAACGGGCGCCCAACGCCAGCCATTCTTCGAGCACCAGCGCTTTCTCAGCGGCATTTCCTCGCGCCAACTCGATGCCCCTAGCGGAGCGGCAAGCAAACTCCTGACGAAAGTAGAGGCGATCCGAGTCTATTACACAAACAGCATTGGACAAAGGAGTGCCTTTTGCCGGATCATTCCGCTATGGAATCCTCACCGTTGAACCCTCCTCATATTCCCTGCAAGTCACCCATGCCCGTCGATGTGGAGGCAGGGAAAACCTATTACTGGTGCTCCTGCGGCCTCTCGAAACAGCAGCCGTTTTGTGATGGCTCACACAAAGGCACAGCCTTCTCACCGCTCCCTTTCACCGCGGAGAAGTCAGGAACCGTCTATTTCTGCGGCTGCAAGCATTCCAAGACTGGCGCGCTCTGCGACGGTTCGCACAAGGGTTTGTGATCCGCGAGGCGGTCCCTTGGTGGCCGCACGTCCGCTCTGCCGACCGCTTCAAGCAGGCGGCTGATTCGAGCATTTACTCCGTGCGTTGCGGCAGACTGAAGGCTGCCCCGCAGAGAGCGAGCAGACAGAGCGCTGCGAGATAAGTCGAGGCCTCCGGGATCGCCGTGATGGTGAATTTGCTGGTGTCGGCGTTCCATGCATAGCTGGCGATCCCGCCATTGGTGAAGACGAAGAACGACGAACTGTTGATCGTGCTGCTCAAATCGCTCCCGAAAACCATGGTGTTGACCTGGGCAAAGTTGTTGACCGTCAGCAGCGCACCCGGCGCATACGTGCCGAAGGTCAGAGTGCCTGCCGTTCCGGTGCCGAAGTCGAGGAACGAGGCCTGCGTGAGGTTGAGGTTGCCGAAGACTTCGCTCACCCCGCTGCCGCGCGTGATGGTGCCGCCGCTCAACGTGATCGGCGCGCTGTTGTTGACCTGATCGCTTGTGCCGAGAAGCAAGGTGGCGCCGGAGGCCACGGAAATGGTGGCTGTCGAGCGAAGCGCCTGATTTTGTCCGGCGCCCGCGAGGCGCAGTGTTCCGCTGGTGACCGTGGTTGCTCCGGTGAACGTGTTGTTTCCCGACAGTAGCAGCAACCCGGAGCTTTGCTGGGTGAGGCTCGTGACGTTGGTACCGATCGAACCGCTGATGGTGTTGGTGCCGAACCCGCTGCCGCGGTTGAGGAGTGATCCCGCGAAATCCACGGAGCCAGCCAAGGCAATAACGCCGTTGGACGAAGACTCGAGCACAAGATTGCCGATGCCCGAAACGGGCGAGGTCATGTTGAGGTTGCGAGCTGAATTGTTCCGCCACGTCTGATCCCCCGAGAGGAAGATCTGCACCGAACCGGCGAAGCTGGCATCGCCCTGCAGGGTGCTTTGCAGCTCGATGCCACCGATGTCGATCTGGATGGCCGCGCTGTTGGTGCCGGAAAAAGTCAGCGTCCCCTCCTGCAAGACCAACCCGTGCGCCATCTGCGAGCCGTCCACCGTGATGGTGGCGGACGATGTGCCATTCGTGCCCGCGGAGAAAATCAAGTTGTCCAATCCGGTCGTGACCGCAGTGGTCGAGCCGCCAGTGCCGTTGGAGGAGGTATTCCAATTTGCCGTGAGACCATTCCAATCACCGGCGACCGCAACGGCGGTGGCGGCATTAGTGCCGTTGGGATCCCAGTAGAGATCACCCACCGACTCGGTCAGCCAGGCTAGGCCGTAGGAGACGGAATCAACCAGACCCGTGAGATCGTAAATCATACCGCCGAGCGTGACGCGCAGTCCGTAGGACTTGCCGCCAGTCAAGTCGAGGCGCAGGAACTCGGCATTGTTGTAGGTGCTGAGCGATTGGCCCACCAGCGAACTGAAATTGCCGCCGGCCACTTCCCACACCTGCAGGTTGAAATCAGCGAAGCTGAGGTTCTCGCCGAGATCGGTCTGATTGTTGAATGTTCGTCCGGCAAACCAGTTGAGTGAAACGGTCAGCTCGCGATCGCCGGCCAGAGCCGCATCGAAAATGTAGCTGTTGGTCGCGCCGATCGTGAGCGCGCCGAAATCCCAACCGCCGTCGGTGATCGTGCCGCCCGCGGACCCCGCCACATCGCGCGTGCCGAAGAAGTAGGCGTCAGTCGATCGCGTGAGATTGAAAGCGCCGGCGCCCATCCCCGCGTCGAGTCCCTGCGTGGTGCTGACGACACCGTTCGAGGAGCGGGTCTGCAGGTTGTTCCAGCCGAACGTCTCCAGCGCGCCGGCCATGACGACGGATTTCACCACCCGCGTGTCGAGGGCGTTGGTGTTGTTGGTGAAGTTCAAAGATGGATGCACCTTGGCGACGTCCTTGAGCAGGGCGATGCCGCCCGCCACGACGGGAGAGGCGAAGCTGGTGCCATCCATGTTGAGAAAATACCGGTTGGTCGACGACGGTTGCTGGATGATGCCTTCGATCACGGGATTGGTCGACGCGCCCAATCCGCCGGAGTCGCCGAGGTATGCGGCCAGCACCATGAACTCCCCGGGCGCAGCCACATCGACCGCGACGCGGGCGTTGCTGATCATGGTGGCGGTGGCCGGATTGTAAAACGAGGCGAGGCCCCGGGAGGAGAAATCGGAAGGCACGAGGAAAGTGTTCCCGCCGAGCGAGCCCGCGGTGATGTTGTTGTAGCCCGATCCCGGGTTTCCCTCGGGTTCTGCGCTCCCGTTGCCTGCGGCGGCCACGAACGCGACCGTGCGGTTCTGCGCCGCGAGTCCATCGAAGGCCACCGCTTCGGCGCTTATGGCCGCCGGATCGTAGCCTCCCCAACTGCTGTTGATGACATCGGCTTTCGTCGCCCCGACCCCAGTGAAGAATGCCTTGAAGGGCGTGAGCACCGAATCATAGCTCGTCTCGAAGCCACCAAGATCCGCGGCAGAAAAGCTCGTAGCCAACGGCGCCGAGACAAGGGTCGCCTGCGGGGCCATGCCCAGGCCGACGTAGGAATACTGCTCGGGACTCGTCCCGCTCACATAGCCCGTACCAGCGAGAATGTGTCCGACCATGGTGGCATGGAAATCGACCTCGTTGAGCGAATTGGTGTTGGTGAAGGTGCTGTAGGCTGTGGTGGCATTGCTCGGACGGTTGAACGCCTCGTGGCCGAACCAGACGTTGCCGGCTTCGATATTGGCGATGACCGTGCTGGCACCGAGAAAGCCCGCCGAGAAATAATCATTCCAACCGAGACGGCTGTTGACGAAGGTGAGCGATTGAAACGCGCCGCCCACGTAGGGCCCCGAATAGATGTCGCCGGAGGGCGCGGTCAGCCGCGGGAGTTCATCCCCGGCATCCGCCGCCGTCGCCACCGCGCACGGTCCAGCTAGAAAAGCGACCAGAAGAAGCCTGAAATGTGAATTTTGCAGAAAGCGGACCATGAAACTCATCAAACCGCATAATCTACGGCGATTTGAATAGATCTCAAGTCAAGTGCCGGTGCTTATGATGTGAAAGCGCAGGCGATCTCGGCCGCCACGCGGGCGTTGTTTTTGACCAAGGCGATATTCGCCCGCAAAGAGCGGCCCTCCGTGGCCCTGACAATCTCACCGAGCAAGAAGGGGGTGATCTCTTTGCCGCGGATGCCTCGCTGGTCGGCCGCGGCGAGGGCAGCGGCGATGATGGGCTCGATTTCGGCCGCGGGAATTTCGTCGGCCTCCGGAATGGGATTGGCCACGATGACCGCGCCGCGCAGCCCGAGGTCCCATTTGGCGCGCATCATGGCGGCCACCTCCCGCGGCGTATCGGCGCGCAGGGGCGCCTGCAGTCCGCTGCGGCGCGAATAAAACGCTGGAAACTCATCCGTGCCATAGCCGACGACCGGCACGCCGTCTGTCTCGAGCCGCTCGAGCGTGAGCGCAAGATCGAGGATCGCCTTGGCGCCCGCCGTGACGAGCGCGACATTGCTCTGCGTCATCTCGGTGAGATCGGCCGAAACATCAAATGTCTCCCCCGCCCCGCGGTGCACGCCGCCCATGCCGCCCGTGGCGAAAACAGGAATGCCCGCCATGGCCGCGATGCGCATGGTCGAGGCCACGGTCGTCGCGCCATCGAGACCGCGCGCGACGACATGCGGAAGGTCACGCACCGAGACCTTCATGATCTGCGGGCCCTCGCGCCCGAATTTTTCGATCTGCTCGCGGGTCAACCCAGCCGCGGGACGTCCGCCGAGCACGGCGATCGTCGCGGGCACCGCACCGTGGGCGCGTACGACATCTTCCACGGCGAGCGCGGTCTCCACATTGGCCGGATAAGCCATGCCATGGGCAATGATCGTGGATTCCAAGGCAACGACAGGCTGTCCGGCTTGGAGGGCGTCGGAAACTTCGGTGGAGAGATCAACTTGCATAGCGGAAACTGCGACGAGTTGTAGCCGCCGCCCGCAGGGACCGGAACCTTATTCGCCGCGAACTTGTTCGTCGCTCCGAGAGCGCGACCCGGTCTAATTGGATCGCAAAACCGCAGCGCACTGATCCAGAAAATCATCGACGGTGCGCTGCTGGTCGCCGGCGGCCTTTGCGTTCGAGGCGCAGGTCGTTTGCAAGTCGTTGATACTCTTCATGAGGAGATCGAGCCTGCTGGCACTCCTCTGATCGCGGGCCGAGGCGGGATCCGACAGCTTGCGATATTCCATCACCATCATGCGGAGCGTGTGCAGATGCTGCTGCAGGTCGGCAGGCAGTAAGCACTGCGGCGAGGAGCAGTGCGCAGACCAAGCGGAGCAACCACAGCCTGGGCGAAGCGGCGGAAGTGACGAAGAACCACTACAGGGTCCCACCATGCGTCCAGTTACAGGAGCCGGATCATCACCACTCCTCGACAGCCAAGGCCGGTGCACGCGCGAACTCACGGGTGTTGCGCGTCGCAAGGACGCAGCCTAAAGCGCGCGCGGTAGCTGCAATAACAAGGTCGTTGGGGCCGATGGACGCGCCCACTTTCTGCAGCGCTGCCCGAATCTCTGCCCAGTGAACGCAGGCTTCTCCGCCGAAGGGAAGCAGCCGCAAAGGCGCGAGAAATTTTCCCGCCGCTTTTCGGTTTTCAGAGGCGCGGGAACTCAGGTTTGCGCCGAGAAGCAACTCGGCGCGGACCATTTCGGGGACCACGTAATCGGCCGGTCGCCCCTCGAGATAGCAGGCGGCAAGGGCCGCATCTTTCCCGCGCAAAAGATCGCCGATGATGTTGGCATCCAGCGCGCGGATCATTCGAACCGTGCCATTGGGTCTTCCTCCGGAGGGGGATCCTGCGGGGCGATGAATGACTCCTCTTGCACGCTGCCCAAAACGTCGCTGTAGCCAACCGGCCAATCGGGGGTACAGGCGGAATCGACGACAAGCCTTCGCGTCTCCCGCACCGAACTAGCGATGTCATCGGACTGCAGCCAGCCGGAGACGATGACCACGCGCCGCGCGCCGGCGGCTACGATGTCCGCGAGGCTATCGTTTTTGATTCCGCCGATGCAAAAGATGGGGATGGAAAGCTCCTCGTGCACCGCCGCGATCTCGCCCAATCCGATGGCCGGACGGCCGGGTTTGGTCGGCGTGGCGTAGAGCGGGCCGAATCCGATGTAATCGGCTCCCTCCTCCGCTGCGGCGCGGGCTTGGGCGAGGCTGTGTGTTGATTTGCCGATGATGACCGGGCGTCCAGCAGCGGCGCGGGCCTCGGCCACGCTCATGTCATCCTGTCCGACATGCGCGGCCTCGGCGGGAACATCGCGAAGCAAGTCGGGATAGTCGTTGAGGATGAGCGGCACGCCGGCGGCGGAGGTGATCTTGTGGATTTGCGTGGCGAGGGCGGCGACGATGGATTTCTCCCGCCCCTTGGCGCGGAGTTGCAGGAGATCGACACCGCCTTCGATCAATCGCGCCGCCGCCGCCGGAGCGACTTCAGCGGTGACATAACCGAGATCGACGATGCCGTAGAGGCGGGCGTCGGCCAAAGCCTTCACTTTTTCGACTTGCCGGGTTCAGCCAGCATGCGCTCGAGAAATCCGGTGTCGTATTTCCCGGCGATGAAGTCTTTGTTCTTCATGATTTCGAGCTGCAGCGGGATGGTCGTCTTGATGCCGGTGATCATGTATTCGCCGAGCGCGCGCCGCATGCGGGAGATGGCCTGCTCGCGGGTCGAGGCGTGCACGATGAGCTTGGCGATCATGGAATCGTAGTTCGGCGGGATCGGGTAACCGGCGTAGGCGTGCGAGTCGATGCGCACGCCGCGCCCGCCCGGGGCGTAGTAGAGGCTGATCGTGCCGGGGCTGGGGCAAAAATTGTTGTCCGGATCCTCGGCGTTGATCCGGCACTCGATGGAATGATGCCGCGGCACGGCATTGAGCACGTGGTGCGAGAGCGGCTGGCCGGAGGCGATCTGGAGCTGCTGCTTGACCAAATCGACACCGTAGACCTCCTCGGTGATCGGGTGCTCGACCTGGATGCGCGTGTTCATCTCCATGAAGTAGAAGTTGCCGGCGTCATCCACGAGAAACTCGATCGTTCCGGCATTCTCGTAGTTGACCGCCTTGGCCAGAGCGACCGAGGCCTCGCCCATCTTTTTGCGCAGCTTGTCGGTCATGATCGGCGACGGGCACTCCTCGATGATCTTCTGGTTGCGACGCTGCACGGAGCAGTCGCGCTCGCCTAAGTGGACGACATTGCCCTGGCTGTCGGCGATGAGCTGGAATTCGATGTGGTGAGGGTTCTGGACAAATTTTTCGATGTAGACCGCGGGGTTGCCGAAGGCCTTGTCCGCCTCGGTGCGCGCGCTGTGGAAGCCTTTGACCAACGTGACCTCATTGTGGGCCACGCGCATGCCGCGTCCGCCGCCGCCGGCCACGGCCTTGACCATCACGGGAAAACCGATTTTGCGCGCCACGCGCAGGGCCTCGCCCTCGGTCTCGATGATGCCGTCGCTGCCGGGGGTGACCGGCACGCCGGCCTTGATCGCCTGCTGGCGCGCCATATTTTTGTCGCCCATCAGGCGGATGGCTTCGGGTGAAGGGCCGACAAATTTGATTTTGCAGCTCGCGCAAACCTCGGCGAAGTGCGCGTTCTCGGCGAGGAAGCCGTAGCCCGGGTGGATGGCGTCGGCGTCGGCGATCTCGGCCGCGCTGATGATGCGATCGATCTTCAGATAGCTCTGCGAGCTGGGCGCGGCACCGATGCAGATGGCCTCGTCGGCCAGTTGCACGTGCAGGGATTGCACGTCGGCCTCGGAATAGACGGCGATGCTGCGGATGCCGAGTTCCTTGCAGGCGCGGATGATGCGCAGGGCGATCTCGCCGCGGTTGGCAATAAGGAGACGTTTGATCATGGCAAAACGAACCGGCCCCGAAGGAGCGACTATTTGTAGCGGAAGAGGGCCTGGCCGAACTGGACAGGTTGCCCGTTTTCCGCCGCGATCTCGGTGATCGTTCCGGCGACCTCGGCCTTGATTTCGTTCATCACCTTCATCGCCTCGATGATACAGACAACGGTGTCGGGCGTGACTTTTTGGCCTACGGTGATGAAAGCGGGCGCTTCGGGCGAAGCCGCCGAGTAGAATGTCCCGACCATCGGCGAGGCGATTTCCTTGCCGGACGGGGCGGCAGCCGCGGGGGCAGCCGCGGGTGCCGGAGCGGCGTAAGCCATACCGCTCTGGTAGGCGGCTTCCTTGGCCAGGGAGATGCGAAACCCGTCCTTCTCCAGTTCGAAGGCGGTCAGCCCGTTCTTCTGCATCAAGTCGATGAGTGCTTTGATTTCTTTGAGGTCCACGTTGGTCTCTTTTTTCATGTGCCGATGAGAAATGATGAGTTCCTCGAAGGGGGGAGTCAAGACCTCGGCTGGCGCCTCAAGCCTCCTCATCACCACCGAGGAGAAAGCGAAAATCGTCGAGCGTGAGGGCCTGAGCGAAACTTTCCTCCCCGAGGATATCGGAGGCAAGCGCGCCCTTCTGCTTCTGCAATAATCGAATTTTCTCTTCGATCGTGCCCTTGATCAGCAGACGGTAGGCGAAGACGGTTTTTTTCTGGCCGATCCGGTGAGTGCGGTCGATCGCTTGAGCTTCGACTGCGGGGTTCCACCATGGGTCGAAGAGCACGACATAGCTGGCCGCTGTGAGATTGAGTCCGGTGCCGCCGGCCTTGAGACTGATGAGGAAGACCGCCGCGCCGTCGTGGCGCTGAAAAGAATCAACCAGCGGCCCGCGGTCATCGGTCTCACCGGTCAGCTTGAACGTGCTCCAGCCGCGCGCGGCCAGCTCCTGCTCGATGATCTCGAGCATTTGCACGAACTGCGAAAAGACGAGGACCTTCTGTCCCTCCTCAATCAACGGCTCGAGCGTTTCGAGCAGGGCGGAGATCTTGGCACTGCTCTCCTCCTGCGGCGCCGCGGCGATTTTGCGTTTACGGCGTTTCCCGTCACCCTCGAAACCGACGAGCTGCGGATGGCAGCAAATTTGCCGCAGGCGGAGAAGGCTGGTCAGGATGCTGAAGCGGAGCTTGTCCAACTGCCGGCTCGTGCGGACGCGGAGGAGTTCGGCGCGCGCCCGTTTGAGCTCCGCCTGATAAAGCGCGGCCTGCGTCCCATCGAACTCGATGACGAGATCCTCCTCGATCCGCTCGGGCAGGTCGCTGGCCACCTCTTTTTTCGTGCGCCGCAGGAGGAACGGCCGGGTGCGCGCGGCCAGGCGGCGGCGAGCCAAAGGATCATTCGCGTGCTCGAAATGCTTGGCAAAGGCGGCCTTGGTGCCCAGCACCCCCGGCATGGCAAAGGCGAAAATGGACCACAAATCCATCAGACGATTTTCCACCGGCGTGCCGGTCAGCGCGAGGCGGTGCGCGGTCGCCAGGGCGCACGCGACGCGGGCGTTTTGCGAGGAGGGATTCTTGATCGCCTGAGCTTCATCCAAAATGACCGCACCCCAGGGAACGCTCTGCAACAGATCTGCGTGGTTGCGGAGCTGGACGTAATGGATAACAAGCAGATCCGCGGAGCCATCCAGCCCGCTCTGCCCGGCCGTGGTGCGGCTCCAGACATCCACCTTGAGGCCGGGAAAAAATTTCGCGCTTTCTCCCCGCCAGTTATCCTGCACGGATTTCGGACAGACCACGAGAACAGGTCGGTCGATTTTTTTCTCCGCCCGCAGCCACGCGATCCAGGCAAGCGCTTGCAGGGTTTTGCCCAGGCCCATGTCGTCGGCCAAGACGCCGCCGAAATTGTTTTCGGTCAGGTAGGACAGAAAGTGAAATCCTTCGACCTGATACGGCCGCAGTTCGGCCGTGATGGCGGACGGCAGCGGCGGAGTCACGCGAGTCTTGATCTGCTCGATGCGTCGCCGCACCTCGCGGGCACGGTTTGCGGGGAGCAGGGAGTTTTTCTTTTCTCCGAGAGCCCCGAGTTGGAGAGCGTGGAGGCGCTGTTTCTCCGCCCCGAATTCATGAGCCGCCAGCCCAAGCGCGGCCAGTTCGGACCTCTGCGCGTCGTCGATCTCGAGATCCAGCTTCCGCCAACCCTTGCCAGTCAGGCGAACCCACCGGCCCTGGGCCTTGAGGAGCAACCCGACCTCCGCTGGCGTGAGTTCAGTGTCACTGAGCTGCAAGACAACCTTGAGGTCGAACCAGTCGATCCCGTGGGGAGATTCCTCGATGTCCAGTCGCACAGAGCCGGAAACCCGGCCGCTGCGCAGGCTGGCCAACTCGGGATCCAATCGCAACTCGCACCCCTTGGGGCAAGAGTCCAACCAAACGAGGAACTGCTCTGCCCAGTCTTTCCCGACGATGCGCTGCTCCAGCCAGGTATCCCTCGAGTAATCGCGAACCGGCCGGAGCGGCCGCGAACGCACCCAGACGGAGGCTGCGGCGAGCGGGGTGTGGTCGTATTGGAAAATCTCCCCATCGGCCGAGGCCACCAACTCGCGAGTTCCCTCCCCGTCGGCCACCCACGACTCTCCGTTCCATTGCAAGGGAGCCTTGCCCCCATGCTCATAAATTGCGCGGGCATTGACGTGGAGGTAGTCGCTAGACCCCTGCCTCGGACGATGCACGCGGGCTTTGACCACCACGCTCGGGCTGAGGGTGCGCACGCGGGAGGCCAGCCGCGATGGAAACGGTATCCCCAGACGGCCAAGCGCGGTCAGCCCCTCGCTCGACTCCAGCGCAGCGCCGGGGATCATGATAGGGAAATCCATCTCGCCCCCGCTAAACGGCCAGTAATCGAGAGAATAAACGGCCGAGTCCGTGACATACCTCCATGGTGTCCCCGGAATGATGGCGACCGGTGCTGGAATCGTTTCAGCCTGCGGCCCGCACAGTCGCAACTGGTAGGTGCTCCCGCCCGCCGTCGGCGGATCAAGCAGCCAGCGCAGTGGCTCGGCCACAATGGGCAGCGGGTCGCCGTCGGCACCAACGACGTGGCGGCGAAACAAATCGGGACTACCGATCAACCCAGCGAGACTCTCAACCAAGGCATCTGATCCACTCTTAATGTCCCCACGAGCATAGCCGCCATAGGAGTCGGTCAGCGCCCGCGCGACCAACGCCGCCCCTAGGGGGACCCCTGCCTGGCGACCGGCGCGCATGGCGCGGATGATCGGTTCGACCACTTGGCGCGGCGGGCGGGCAAAGACCCCATCGGCCGCAATCGCCTCGACCGTCGCGCCACCGGCCTGCAGTCGCAGACGAAGGTGTGGAGGGGCGGAGGGCCCGGCACCGTCTGCCTCGGCCCACGTGGCCAGCGAGCGCCGCCAACGCAGGATCTCCGCCGACCTTTCAGACTCCGAGGCCAGTTTGGACAGCATGTCCGGGTCGATCAAATCCGGCAGGGGCGGTGGCAGTGTCAGATTGAGCCTCCGCGCGGTGAGAAAAAGATAAGTCAAGAATTCCCAGACCGTTTCCGGAGGATTTGTCGGCGGAAACAGCTGCACGTTTTGGTCGTTGTATCCCCAGAAAGCCGCCCGGCCGCACAACTGCGAAATTTCCCCCGCCGTCGCCTGGTCCCTCCCGGTCTCCCACCACGCGTTGGCCTCGAGCAAAACTTTCGACGCCGCAGCCGTCAGGGCCGATGGGATCTTGCTCTGCGCCTGCACCAGGAGAGCCTCCGCTGCGGGTTCGGTCTCGACCACCGCCTCGTCGCAAACAGGCAAAGCACAACCCCGTTCCTCGAGGAAGTAAGAAACCGCCGCGGCATGCTTGCAATACTCACCAAAGGGACACGTACAGTCCGTCTCGAGGGAACCCGAGCCAAGCATCAGTCGCGTGGTGTAGCGCTTCCCTCCCCGCACCTGCGCAACAACGGTTCGACCAGCAACTTCCCAGACCGCGCTACTCACCCCGCACTGCCGGAAAATTTTTCGACCGCGCTTGCGCTGCAGTTCCCCGAAGAGGAGGAGCCCATGACGTAGCTGCGCCAACTGATCCACCCCCAATGGCATCTCTGCTGACATACTCACGCGCTAAGTTGCTTCGGCGGTGCCGGCTGCTGCTGGCTCAGGCAGTGCACCGAACCGAGCCCGATGATGAGATCGGTGCAGTCGATCGGCACCACCCTGCGGCCAGGGAAGACCGAACCCAGGATGGAGGCCGCCTCGGAGTCGCGCGGGTCGTCGAAGGCGGGCATGAGGATGCCGCCATTGACGACCAGAAAATTGGCGTAGCTGCACGGCAGCCGATGCCCTTCCCATTCGCGGCGACGAGCCGGCATGGGCAGCGGGATAATCTCGAGCGGTTGGCCGTCCTCGTCGCGCAGAGTGCGTAGGGCGGACAGGTTTTCTTCGAGGATCGCGTGGTTCGGGTCGTCTTTATTCTCCTCGACCACGGTTACCACGCGCGACTTGCCGACGAAGCGCGTGAGGTCATCGATGTGGCCATCGGTGTCATCGCCCTCGATGCCATCGCCGAGCCAGAGGATATTCCGCACGCCGAGCCACTCGCGCAGGTTCTGCTCGATCTGCGGGGGCGTCATGGACGGGTTGCGGTTCGGATGGAGCAGGCAGCTCCGCGTGGTCAGCACCGAACCAGTGCCGTTCACCTCGAGCGATCCGCCCTCGAGCACCATGGGGTTGGGGAAGCAGCGAAGGCCGAGTTGCCGCGCCAGAGAAGCGGGCACCGTGCGATCCAGCTCCCAATGCTCGAGCTTGCGTCCCCACGAGTTGAAATCGAAGTCGGCCACAGCCACTTCGCCCGTCGCGTCATTGACGAGGAAGATCGGGCCGTGATCGCGGCACCAAGGCTCGTCGGTCGGGACGTGGAAGTATTCCACCTCAGTCACATTGCCCAAGTGCCGCCGCACCTCCGCCTCCTCAGCCGCATCGTTCACGTTCACGCGCACCGGCTCGAACTGCGCCGCGGCGCGGATCAGTACCGCCATGGCGGAGGGGATGCGCTCGTAAGCGCCCGGGAAGCTCCCGCACCCTGGATGCGGCCACGAGAACCACACCGCCTCTTGCGGTTCCCATTCGGCGGGCATACGGAATCCCGAGGCGGCGGGGTAGTGCATCCCACCATCTCGACCGACCGCAGAAAAAAAAGCAAGCCGCGCGGTTGAACGCGGGCGGCAACCGCCTCAGCTACTCGCCGTCGGAGCGGTAGATGCGGAAAGAGTAGGTCCGATCATCGCCCTCGATGGTCCCCGTGGCGTTGAGCGGATCGGAGAAGAGCAGCCGGATCGCTGGCTCGTGGTCGAAGGTAATCGTTGCGCCGCCCGCGCTCTTCACCGCGTAGGTGTAGCGGCCCTCGCGGCTGTCGGCCGCCGTCTCGTTCTGCGACATGGAGGCAAATCGGTAGAGGCCATCCTCGAAGAAAGTGTAAACGTAGTGACCATGGTTGTCGGCATACTTCATCTGGCTGCCGGCCAGAGCGCTCGGGGCCATGCCGTGTTCCGGTGAGGACGAATTTGCGTCATCGGCCCCGCCAAACGAGGCCACACGGTCGATCTTCATCTGCCACGAGGCCTCACCCGGCTTGAGTTTGTATTGGAACTGGCGCCACCCGCCGGTCGGGGCCGCGTTGACATCGCCTTTGTTGTAGACGGGAAAACGCCGCACAAAGGTGTTTTCCACCACCTCGTATTCGTCGTGGCCCAGGTAGCCGGAGAGGTCCTTCTCCTCGGGCTTCTGAATCACGATAGGTGTCAGACTCTTTTTGCGGTTGGTACAAAACGCGAGCGCTTCCCCATAGGAACCGCTGCCGGGATTGGTGAAAATGAGGAACAGTTCCGGCGAATTATCACCATCCATATCGGCGAGGAAGGCGCGGGTCAGCGGGCTTTCCGCCGGCACCTCGAGCGGATCGTTCACGCTGAGCAGACCGGACGGGGTGATGATGACGGTATTGTGATCCCCGGCATTCGGCGCGGTGACTAGGACCGTGAATCCGTCGCCATCCAGCGTCTGGTCAAACGGCTCTCCCACGCAGGTCAGCGCAAGGACAAAGGGCAGAAGAATTGCGAGGCAGGAGGCCTTCATGAACTTCACAGTAGAATGCAAGAAGGCGCGGGAACATCCCAATAATCGAGTCTTTGGCTTCCGGGGCGGCGGAGCTTTCAAAAGTGGAGCGGTGAATCTATGCTTCCTGCCATGCCGAAGGTGTTCCTTAAAACCTATGGATGCCAGATGAACGAGCGCGACTCCGAACAGGTCGCGCAAATGCTCGTCTCCCGCGGCTATGAAATGACCGGCGACGCGGAGGAGGCCGACGTCGTCCTCCTTAACACCTGCAGTGTGCGCGATATGGCCGAGCAGAAAGCGCTCGGCAAAATGGGGATCTTGGGACGCCTGCAAAAGAAGCGCCCCCACACGGTCTACGGATTCCTCGGCTGCATGGCGCAGAGCCGTGGATCGGCACTGCTATCCGAGGTCCCGCACCTCGACCTCGTCGTCGGCACGCAGAAATTCCACAAAGTCGCCGACCACGTGGACGCCATCCTGCGGCGGAAGATGGCCCACGACCCGGCGATGGACGATCTGCGTTTTTCCATCGTTGACACGGAGGAGGAGGCCGGATCGCAGGAGACGATCCGCGACCACGCAAGCGTGCCGCCGAGCGCGTTTGTATCGATCATGCAGGGCTGCAACATGCGTTGCACGTTCTGCATCGTGCCCGACACGCGCGGCGCGGAGCGCAGCCGCCGCATCGGCAGCATCGTCGGCGAGGTGCGCGATCTCGTCGCGCGCGGATGCCAGGAGGTCACGCTGCTCGGGCAGATCGTCAATCTCTACGGACGCCACGAATTTCCGAAGATCGAGGACCGCAGCCCGTTCGTGCAATTGCTCGAGGCGGTGCACGAGGTCGATGGACTCGAACGCCTGCGCTTCACCTCCCCCCACCCAATCGGATTCCGCGAGGATTTGGTCAACTGCTTCGGGCGCCTGCCCAAACTGGCCGAGCATGTGCATCTGCCCTTGCAGTCGGGATCCGACCGTCTCCTCAAGGCGATGCACCGCGGCTACACGGCGGAAAAATTCCGCACGCTTGTCGACAAGCTGCGGAGCAACTGTCCCGGCATCGCCATCACCACGGACATCATCGTCGGATTCCCCGGCGAGACGGAAGAGGATTACGCGGCGACGCGTGCGCTGGTCGATGAGATCGGTTTCGACAACGCGTTCGTCTTTCGCTACTCGCCGCGCAAGGACACACCAGCCGCGACGATGGAGCGCCAGCTTTCCGAGGAAGTGAAGGAAGATCGCAACCAGGACCTTCTCTCCGTGGTCAACCGCCACGCGCAGCAGAAACTGCAGGATCTCGTCGGGCACACGGTGGAAATTCTTTGCACCGGTCCAAGCCGCCACAACGACACGCGACTCACCGGACGCACCCGCGGCAACAAGATCGTTGTCTTCGAGGGCCCCGCGGAGATGGCGGGCACGTTGATCGATATCGAAGTGGCGGAGAGCGCGGGCTTCACCCTCTACGGGACCAATCCGCGCCCGGCCGCGAACCTCGCCGCCCTCGCCTGATGTCGTCTGCACCCACCGTTTGCCTGCTGGCCCAGACGCTTGGCTACCCCAAGGGCGGCGGGCATTTCTGGTGCTACTACAACTGGGCGCTCGGTTTTGCCTCCGCCGGCTTCCGCGTGATCTGGCTTGAGCCGGTGGGCGAACAGTTCCGCGCGCCGCCCGCCCTGGACAAGGCGCTGGCTGCGCTGCGCCAACGTCTCTCGACCGAGAAGGTGCAGATCACGGTCGCGTTGACCGGGGAGAACGGCGGACCCGTGCCCGCCCTGCCGGAACTCGGCGCCCTCTCACTGCACGAGGCGGCGGAGCAGGCCGATCTTTTTCTCAACTTCCGCTACGGCTTTGCGCCGGAAGCCGTGCGCCAATTCCGGCGCTCCGTGCTCGTCGACATCGATCCAGGCCTCCTCAGCCACTGGGTGGACCGCGGCTACTTCAGCCTCGCGCCGCACAATGTCTATGTGACGGTAGGCGGCAACATCGACAAGGCCAACGCGCTGGTCCCCGACATCGGCGTTCGCTGGGAGAGGATCCGCCCGGCGGTCCATCTCCCGTCGTGGCCCGGCACACCCATGCCGGTCGGCGGGGCTTTCAGCGCCCTCTCCCATTGGGATGCGGCCGAATACATCAAGGTGGACGAAGAAAATTTCTATGACAACAGCAAGCGGGCGGCCTTCGCCCCCTTCCTCGACCTCCCTTCCCTCACTCCCACTCCGCTCGAGCTGGCCGTGTGCTTCGGCCGCGATGACGAGGAAGAGACGGCGCGTTTGCTCTCGCTCGGTTGGCGCGTGGTGCATAGCCATGATGTCAGCAGCACTCCGGCTGACTATCGCCGCTACCTCGCGCAGTCCGCGGGCGAGTTCGGGGTGGCCAAACCCGCCTACGTGCGGATGAACACCGGCTGGATCAGCGACCGCACGGTCTGCTATCTGGCCAGCGGGCGGCCGTGCGTCGTGCAGGACACCGGTCCGATCGACGTGCCGACCGGCGAAGGTCTCTTGCGCTTCCGCACGACGGAGGAGGCGGCTGCAGCCCTCGAGGCGATTAGCAGCAATCCCGCCAGCCACAGCACCGCGGCGCGGCAGGTGGCTGAGGAATATTTCTCCGCGGAGAAACTCGCCCGACGCGTCGCTGAGCTGGCGCTCGATTAACGCGCGCCGCAGACCTCGCGGTAGACAGCGGCAGTTTTCTCCGCGATGGCCCGCCAGCTGAACATCTCCTCCACGCGGCGACGGGCGGCCGCGCCCATGGTTCTGCGGCGGGATGCGTCGCGCATCAGTTCGTTGATCGCCGCGGCCAGATCTCGCGCGAATTTTTCCGCATCGACCGGTTCAAAGGGCGCCTCCGCCATCTGCACCACCGGTACCAGAAGTCCGGTCTCGCCCGGAACGACCACCTCGGGAATGCCGCCCACCGCACTCGCCACGACCGGCGTACCGCAGGCCATCGCCTCGAGGTTGATGATGCCGAACGGTTCGTAGATCGAGGGGCAAACAAAGATCGCGGCCTGCGAGTAGAGCGGAATGATGTCAGCCTTGGGCACCATCTGCTCGATCCAGACAAGACCCGGGCGCAACGCCTGCGCGGTGGCCACGGCGGATTTCATCTCCGCGGCGATCTCCGGCGTGTCGGGCAAGCCCGCGCATAGAACGACCTGGAATCCCGGATCAAGATGCCGGAGGGCGCGGACAAGATGAACAATCCCCTTCTGCCGCGTGATGCGCCCGACGAAGAGGATGTAGGGTTGCGCAGGATTGATGCCGTGGCGTTTAAGAACCTCCTCGTCGCCGCGGGAGCTGTATTCGTCGAGATCGATGCCGTTGTGGATGACGTGAACGCGCGCCGGGTCAACGTCGAACAAGCGCAGCACATCGGCCTTGGTCGACGCGGACACAGCAATGACCGCGTCGGCCATCTCGATCGCGGTTTTCTCCACCCAGCAGGAAAAGTCATAGCCGCCGCCGAGCTGCTCGCGCTTCCAAGGCCGCAGGGGCTCGAGCGAGTGGACCGTGAGCACGAGCGGCAGACCGTAGTTCTCCTTGATAAGGATGCCGCCAAGGTGAGTATACCAAGTGTGCACATGCACGAGATCGGCATCGGTACCCGCCGCCGCCATCGCCGTATCGCGCTCCAAAGCGGCGAAGACAGACTGCAGGGCTGGGGGGCAGCCGAAGCCGGACTCGTTAGCGCTGAAGCCGCGCACGGTCAGGTTGCCATCGTGCCCCTGCTGGTCGCCGAAGCAGCGCACCTCGACCTCCATCAAGTGCGCAAGCTCGCGGGAAAGGTAATCCAAGTGGACGCCCGCCCCGCCGTAAATATGGGGTGGATACTCATTGGTCAGCAGGAGCGACTTCACGCACCCATCTTATGACGCGGACCGGACTTGGCCAGCCGAAGACATGGCACCAGGCGGAACAAATAAGCGGTTTTTGTCGACGACCCCTTGACAGCCCTGCTTAGCATGACGATCCCCTATGAATCAAAGCGAGGCCTGCATCGCCCTCAACATGATCCCACAAATGGGACCGGTGCGCCTGCGCCGTTTGCTCGCCGCTTTCGGCTCGGCGGAAGACATCCTGCTCGCCCGGGCCGGCCAGCTGGCGCAAGTCGAAGGCATCGCCGACACTTTGGCCGACAACATCGCGCACTGGGAAAATTTTGCCGACCCCGCAGCGGAGATCAAAAAAGCGGAGTCACTCGGCGCGCGGATCATCACGGGCGCCGACGAGGAATATCCACCCGCGCTGCGCGAGATCCACGATCCACCGATCGTGCTCTACGTGCTGGGCACAATCACGGAGCGCGACCGCAATGCTGTCGCCGTGGTCGGTTCGCGCAAGGCCAGCCATTACGCGACCGAGAGCGCAAAAAAGATCAGTTTCCAGATGGCCTATGCCGGACTCACCGTGATCAGCGGCCTGGCGCGCGGCATCGACACTGCCGCCCACCAAGGTGCGCTGGCTGCCAAGGGTCGCACGATCGCCGTCATCGGCGCGGGGCTCGCTCATCTCTACCCGCCGGAAAATGCTCAGTTGGCCGAGCGCATCGCCTCATCCGGCGCGGTGATCTCGGAGTTCCCGATCGACACGAAGCCGGACAGACAGACGTTCCCCATCCGCAACCGCATCGTCACGGGATGCTCCTTCGGCGTGCTCGTCGTCGAGGCGGGCGCCAACAGCGGCGCGCTGATCAGCGCGAACATGGCAGCCGAACAGGGACGCACCCTCTACGCGGTGCCGGGGCGCATCGACCAGCCGACCTGCCTCGGCTCGAACAGGCTCATCCAGCAGGGGGCCAAGCTTGTCATCACGGTCGACGACATCCTCGACGACCTGCCCCTCGTTTTTTCGCAGCAACCGGAGCTTCCCGCCGCGGTGATGACCGTCGAACTCACCCCACATCAGCAGAAAATCTACGATGCCATCGGCCCGGATGAGACCGATTTTGAATCTGTTATCGCCACAAGCGGGTTGCCAGCCTCGGCGGTGTCTTCTAGTTTGCTCGCCCTTGAGATCCGGAAGTTGGTGAAACAGCTGCCGGGCAAAAGATTTATCAAACTCGTATAAGATGTCGAAAACCCTCGTTATCGCGGAAAAGCCCAGCGTGGCCGGCGACCTCGCCAAGGCTCTGGGAAAATTCAAAAAGGAAAAAGGTTACTATGAGGGGGACACCATGGTGATCTCCCACACGGTCGGCCACCTGCTTGAGATTCAAGAGCCGGAGAGCTTCAAGGTCGTGCGCGGCAAGTGGAGTCTCGAGAACCTCCCGGTGCTGCCCGACCACTTCGACTTGGTGCCACGCGAGAAGGCCCAAGAGCAGCTCCGCATCCTCAAGAAGTTGCTCACCCGCGCCGACGTGAGCGACGTGATCAACGCGTGCGACGCCGGGCGCGAGGGCGAGCTGATTTTCCGCTACGTCGTCCAGCACTTCAAAAACAAGAAACCGATCAAACGCCTGTGGCTGCAGTCGATGACCGGTGACGCCATCCGCGAGGGCTTCGCCCACCTGCGCAGCGACGAGGAGATGATCCCATTGAGCGAGGCCGCCACCTGCCGCTCGGAGAGCGACTGGCTGGTGGGCATCAACGGATCGCGTGCCATGACCGCCTTCTACAAGGAACTGCTCGGCGGCTTCCAAGTCACGCCGGTCGGACGCGTGCAGACGCCGACGCTGGCTATCCTCGTCGAGCGCGAGGAAAAGATCCGCGGCTTCGAGGCACGCACCTATTTCGAGCTGCACGGCGTGTTCGGCGTGGCCGCCGGTTCTTACCCCGGCCGGTGGTTCGATGAAAAATTCAAAAAGGCCGACGATGAAAACGACAAGGCCGAGCGCATCTGGGACCGGGCGAAGGCTGACGCCATCAAGGCGAAGTGCGAGGGCAAGACCGGGACAGTCAGCGAGGAACGCAAGCCGACCACCCAGGCTGCGCCGCTGCTCTACGATCTCACCACCCTGCAGCGCGAGGCCAACGGACGCTTCGGCTTCAGCGCCAAGCGCACACTGCAAATCGCCCAGGCGCTCTATGAGCGCCACAAGGTCCTCACCTACCCGCGTACCGACTCCCGCTACCTGCCGGAAGACAATCTCCCGGTAGTGAAGAAAGTGCTCGGAGGAATGGACGATCCGTCGCTCGCAACGCACGCGCGGAAGGCGCTCGACAGCGGTTGGGTGAAGCCCACGCCGCGCATTTTCAACAACGCGAAGGTCAGCGATCACCACGCCATCATCCCGACCGGCGCGAGCCCGGCGAACCTCGACGAATACGAAATGCGGCTCTACGACCTTGTCGCGCGGCGCTTCATCGCGGTGTTTTTCCCGCCGGCCAAGTATGAGGTGACCAAGCGGATCACCACGATCGGGGCGGAAACTTTCAAGACCGAGGGAAAAATCCTGCGCGAGCCGGGCTGGCTCGA
>JBAXCT010000007.1:0-20664 GCA_037141375.1 Chthoniobacterales bacterium
CATGAACGTGGTCGATGCACAGGTGATGGCAATCTGGTGCGCGGCGAGAGGCACGGCACCGAGACGGCCGATGAGAATGGCGGCAACCGTGGACGCCCCCACTTCACTCATCAGGGTCAACCCCGCGGGAATGCCGAGTCGCAGCAATGCAACCTGCTCGGCCCACCACTCCGGAGCAATCCGAAGAGGTTCCACCGGGCGGGCCACACTGCCCCAGACATACCAGACGAGACCGGCGATGGTGACGATCCGGCTGAACAGCGTGGCCCAGGCAGCGCCAGTCAAGCCCATCGCAGGGGCGCCAAGTCTGCCGTAAATCAGCATCCAGTTGAGTAGCACGTTGAGCAAGACACCCCCGCACATGATCCAAAGCGCAGGCCAAGGACGTGACTGCGCTTCGAGATAATTGCGCAACGATGAGGTCAGAAAGGCCGGAACCAGTGACCACCCGACAATCAAAAGGTAGTTCCGCGCCTCGCCCACCACGCCGGGCGCTTGTCCGAAGTGCTCGAAGAGGGGATACACGGCATGGAGCAGGAGCGCCGCTCCGACTCCGCCGAAAACCGACAGCCCCAACCCCGCGTTGAGCACCCTGGCGATCGCGGACGCCGATCCCGCGCCGTGCGCGTGCGAAGCCCGCACCGAAACAGCGGTCAGCACACCGTATCCGGTGACGGCCACGACGATGAGAATGCTGTTGGCGAAAGAGCAGGCGGCCAGGGCCAGCGTGCTGACCTGGCCGACCATGATCGTATCCGCCACGCCCAAGAGCATCTGGCTGACTTGGCCCGCCGTGATAGGTGCAGCCAGGCGCAAGGTCGGCTTCAACTCGCGGACTGCATCACGGGCGAAACTCATCGAGAGGCCGATCATGGCCCGAGGCCCGCACCGCGTCGAGGTCTTGCCCCCGGGCCCCGGTCTTTGCATGATGCTCGGGTGGAAAAGGCGCCGCTCAACTTTCTCGAACAGCTCATCGAGACCCCTTCGCCCTCAGGCTTCGAGACCGAGGCCCAACGCGTGTGGGCCCGCTACGTCAAACCGCATTGCGACGAGTTCTCCAGCGACGCCTACGGCAACGCGTTCGCACGCCTCGGTGATACGCAAAACAAGCCGCACATCGTCCTCGCAGGACACATCGACGAACTGGGCTTCATGGTGTCGCACATCAACGACGACGGGTTCATCTTCGTGCAGGGGATCGGCGGGACGGACGCCGGACTTTTCCGCGGGCAGCGCGTCCGCGTGCACGGGCCGAAGGGAACCATTCCGGGCGTCACCGGATCGCTAGCCATCCATATGCAGGGACCGGACGACCGAAAGAAGGTCCCTGAGATGCACGAGATGTATATCGACATCGGTGCGGGCTCGAAGGGCGAGGCGGAGAAGCTGGTGCGGGTGGGAGACGCCATCACCTATGCAGACGGATTTGAGCTGTTGCAAAATCACCGTGTGGCCGCCCGCGGATGCGACAACCGCATCGGTGTGTGGTCAGCCGGCGAAGCGCTGCGCCAACTTGCGGCCAAACCGCCCGCCGCCTGCGTCACCGCCGTATCCACAATTCAAGAGGAAAACGGACTTTACGGGGCGACGATGGCCGCCTACTCCCTCAAACCCGACGTCGCTTTGGTTGTCGATGTAACCCACGGCACGGATATCCCCAACTGCTCCAAGCCCAAATACGGGGACGTGCGACTCGGCAAGGGCCCGGTCATTTCCCACGGCAGCTCGAACCACCCACTGGTCGTCGAGCGCCTCATTGCCGTTGCAAAAAAAGAGAAAATTGCCGTCCAGTTCGAAGCCAATCCGCGCCGCACCGGCACCGATGCCGACGCTTTTTTCCTGCAGAGAGGGGGCACGCCCACCGCATCGATCGGCCTTCCCAACCGCTACATGCACTCTCCCGTCGAGGTGATCGACCTGCGCGACCTCGAGTCCTTGGCCCGCCTGCTGGCTGCCTTCTGCCGCTCGGTCAAACCGCGCGAATCCTTCCACGTCAAACTCTGATCCTGCCCACCATGCCTACGCCTGTCTCCGACTTCCTCCGTCACCATTACCGCCACTTCAACGCCGCCGCGCTCATTGACGCAGCGGACGGCTACTCCAACCACATACGATCGGGCGGCAAGATGCTCGTCTCGCTAGCTGGAGCCATGAGCACCGCGGAGCTCGGCTTGTCTCTGGCCGAGATGATCCGTCAGGATAAGGTGGACATCATCTCGTGCACAGGCGCGAACCTCGAGGAGGATATCTTCAACCTGGTGGCCCACGACTACTACGAGCGGGTGCCGCATTACCGCGATCTCACGCCTGCCGACGAGCAGGCGCTACTCGACCGGCACATGAACCGCGTGACCGACACATGCATACCCGAGATGGAAGCCATGCGGCGTCTGGAAAACGTTGTGCTCGAGCAGTGGATGACAGCCGATGCCGCAGGCGAGCGCTACTTCCCGCACGAGTTTTTCTTTCGTGCGCTGCGGTCGGGCGCGCTGGAGAAATATTACCAGATCGACCCGAAGGACTCGTGGATGATCGCGGCCATGGAAAAAAAGGTTCCGATCATCGTGCCGGGATGGGAGGACTCCACGCTGGGCAACATGTATGCCTCACATGTCATTACGGGTGAGATCAAAAACGTCCACACCGTGCGCACCGGCATCGAATACATGATGACGCTGGCCGAGTGGTATCGGGAGACCTCGCCATCCGCCCCAGTTGGATTTTTCCAGATCGGTGGGGGCATCGCCGGCGATTTCCCCATTTGCGTGGTGCCGATGCTGCACCAGGACCTCCAGCTACCGGATATTCCGGTCTGGGGTTACTTCTGCCAGATCAGCGATTCGACCACGAGCTACGGATCCTATTCCGGCGCCGTGCCCAACGAAAAAATCACGTGGGGCAAATTGGCCGAGAACACGCCAAAGTTCATCGTGGAGTCCGACGCCACCATTGTGGCCCCGCTGATCTTCGCGCTCATTCTCGGGAAATAACGCACCATGTCGGTCCGCGATCTCACACAAGGGGAAGGGGAAGCCAAGGCCCGGAACGTCCTCGGCGGCGTGCTCGAATCGTGCAGCTTTGACCCGAACACGGGATTTTTTCGCGACGGCCACTGCCATACCTGCGCCGAGGATACCGGGTCGCACACGGTCTGCGCTGTGATGACGGCAGACTTCCTGGCTTTTTCCAAGGCAGCCGGCAACGACCTGATGACGCCGATGCCGCAGTATGAGTTTCCCGGGCTGAAGCCCGGCGACCATTGGTGCCTCTGCGCCGCGCGCTGGCTCGAGGCCTGCGAGGCGGGGAAAGCGCCGCAGGTAGTGCTCGAGGCGACCCATGAGGCGGCGCTAGAAACCGTGCCGCTTGAATGGCTCAAGCAGCACGCCGCAGGGTGACCGCCTCCTGCGCTTCGACTGTTATTTAGCCTTCTTCACCCGCACGCCCTTAAACCGGCCGATCACGGGAAGTTTGCCTACCAGCGGCTTGGCGTAGTCCACGAAGGCCGCGGTTACGTCGTTGGCCGCCTTGTTGATGAACTTGTCCGGCATGTGGCGGGTTTCCTTGGAGACCTGCCGCAACTCGACAAGGCCGTAGGCAGGCGCGTATTTCTTGCCCGGCTTGCGGTTGATGGTGACGGAACCGCTCTGCTTTTTGCCCGCGACCGCGTGACGGACAGCAAGCTTGCCGACCTCGCGCGCCTCGGAGGAGTCGACCATTGAGGCGATATCAGGAAACGAGCGCTGCAGGTAGCCGAAGGTGTCGGCGCGGACGCGCGAAAGTTTGGTCTTCGACTTGATGATGCCGGAAAGCAAATCGCCGAGGGCGCCGGAACCGCTGAGTTGCACGTTGCCGTGGGCATCAACTTCTTTCGACAGCTTCGCTGCAATGGCAACGCCGTTTTTATCGCAAATCCCCTCGGAGACCGCGACCACGCAGCGACCGATTTTTTTGCAGACCGACTCGACGTCCGAGGCAAAGCGATCCTCGTCGAAGGGGCGCTCGGGCAGGTAGATGAGATGAGGGCCGTCGTCGGAATGGACGCGAGCGAGCGCGGCGGCCGCGGTCAGGAACCCGGCGTGGCGCCCCATGATGATGTTGATCTTCACGCCCGGCAGCGCGCGGTTGTCGAGGTTGTCACCCATGAACGCCTCGGCGACAAAGCGCGCACCGCTGGCGAAGCCCGGCGTGTGGTCGTTTTCCCTGAGGTCGTTGTCGATCGTCTTGGGGATGTGGAAGCACTGCAGCGGGTAGCCTGCCGCCCGGGCTTCCTCGTTGATGATGTGCGTGGTTTCTGCAGTGTCATTGCCCCCGATGTAGAAAAAGTAACGCACATCGTATTTTTGCAAGACGTTGAAGATGGCGAGGCAGTCATCCTTGGTCGGCTTTTTGCGCACCGATCCGAGAGCGGATGAAGGCGTCTTGGCGATCGACTCGAGAGTGGCTGCGCTTTCTTTGCGCAGATCGATGAAGTTCTCGCCGAGAATTCCGGCGATCCCGTGCAGCGAGCCGTAGATGCCCTTGATCTGCTTGTGCTTCTTCGCCTCAAGGACGGCGCCGATGAGGCTTTGGTTGATGACCATGGTCGGGCCGCCGCTCTGGGCGATGACCATGTTTCCGGAAGGTGCAGTGCATTTAGCCATAAATTTGAAAAGCGGAAACTAGCGTTCCGGCACCGCCCGCGTCGAGTCCTCTCGCCATGACTCAGGGGGCGAGCCGCTCGAGGCACCATCGGCCAGCGTCGCGGCTGTAGCGCAACCGGTCATGGAGACGATTCTCCCGCCCCTGCCAGAATTCGATCTCCGAGGGCACCACGCGAAATCCGCCCCAAAACGAGGGCAGGGGAACCTCCCCGTCGGCGAATTTCTTTTGGATCTCCTGCCACCTCGCCTCAAGCAAGCGGCGGGATTCGATCACCGCGCTCTGCGACGAAACCCACGCGCCCAGGCGACTGCCATGGGGCCTGGAGACGAAATAAGCCAAAGCCTCGGCGGAGCTGACTTTTTCCGCGCGCCCGAGAATACCGACCTGGCGTTCGAGGGGGTACCATGGAAAAAGCAGGCTGACGCTGGCGTTGACGGCAATCTCACGTGCTTTGCGGCTCTCGTAATTCGTGAAGAACACAAAGCCCTTTTCGTCGTAGGCCTTGAGCAATACCGAACGTGAACTGGGCCGATGACCATCGGTGGTCGACAGCACCATGGCATTGGGTTCGATCAAGGCAGCCGCCACGGCCTCGTCGAACCACAGGCGGAACTGGGCGAATGGGTCGGCAGCCATGTCCTTTTTTCGCATCCCGGTCCGGGTGTATTCCCGCCGCAGGGCAGCCACGTCGGCGGGCGGAGGCAGTCCTTGATCCATGGACTCATTAAACCCGCGTCCGCGCCCTTCAGGCCAGCCACTTTTCGAGCGCGAGCAAAAGACATGTTGACGAGGCGCCCGCCCCGGATTCAATTGTCCGTTTAAAACGTATGCCGAAAAAGTCTTCCGAAAGCACAAGAGACCGCATCTTGCGTGCCGCTGAGCGAATTTACGCAGCGAGCGGGTTCCACGGCATGTCCCTGCGCGATGTCACCCTGCTGGCTGGTGTCAACCTCGCCGCGGTCAACTACCACTTCGGTTCAAAGGACAAATTGATCCACGCCATGGCCGACCGCCGCCTGACTCCGATCAATGCCGAGCGGATGGAGCGCCTCCGCAAACTTTGCGAAAAGCACGGTCAGGATCCGTTGCCGATTAAAGAACTGGTCGCCGCACTGATTGATCCGATGTTTAAAGCTCTGCGCCACAGCAAGGGAAGCCGCGCAATCATGGTGCGTCTGGTGGCACAAATGCTCATCGACGACCCGCAGCGGTTCTCCCAGATCCACCGCGTTTTTTACAAGGACGTCGTCGACTGCTATCATGATCAGTTGCAGCGCACTTTCCCGGGACTGACATCACATCAGGTCTATGCGCGCTTTTTCTGCGCTTTCTCCACTGTCTTGGGCTTGCGGCTCATGCACGAAAGCATGGAGTGGTTCCTGCGGGTCCGTTCGGAGAGCAAGCAGTTCGACCTCCTTGAAGAGGAGATGACCGCATTTTTGATCGGCGGGCTCAGCCCGTCGGCTGCCTGAAGCTACGGCAGAACCGAGGTATCCCCGATATGGCGAAGATTGTTGTATTTGGTGCTGGTGGACGCCTCGGGGCCGCGCTGGCTCGCCAATATGCTGCGGACCACGAGGTTTTGGCGGTGGGGCGCGGTCAAGCCGACCTAGCGCAGCCCCAAATGGTCGCCGATATTGTCATGGCAAGCGCTCCGGACGTCATCATCAATTGCGCCGCCATGACCAACGTCGATATCTGTGAAACGGAAAGGGACCTGGCCTTGCGGGTCAACGCCGAGGCTGCCGGAGTGATCGCCAAGGCCGCCGACCGGTGCGGGGCACGGCTTATCCATATCAGCACCGATTATGTTTTTTCTGGCGAGCAAGAGGAGCCCTACGCCGAGGATGCGGCAACCGAACCCGTCTCGTGGTATGGAGAGACCAAGCTGCGCGGCGAACACGCGGTGCAGGGCGAGGGGAACAACCACGCGGTCATCAGGGTTTCTTGGGTGTTCGGACCGGACCGCGACAGCTTTGTTGATAAGGCGCTGCAGGCATCCCTCCGAGGCGAGCCTGTAAAGGCCGTGGCCGACAAATGGGCGTCGCCATCTTATACACTGGACCTTGCCGAAGCTTTCCGGCCATTCCTAACGCCCGAGACGCCCGGCGGGATTTACCATGCATGCAACGCTGGCGTCTGCACGTGGCGGGATTGGGCGCAAGAAGCGATTGACGCCGCGGTAGCGCAAGGACTGAATCCCAAAACCACGACCGCCGAACCGCTGCGACTTGCGGATATCAAAGCCATGGTGGCCCGGCGCCCGGTTTATAGCGCGATGTCCTGCCGCCGGATTGAGGCCCTTTTAGGGAGGGCGTTGCCCCCATGGAGGGATGCGGTTTGGGCTTATGTCCAAGACCGCTACACCGCCGGATCTGTTCGTTGGTGACTCTTTCTCAGGGAGCTTGATAACAAGAGACAATATATGTCATGTATAATGAAAGACAGTGTTTCCGTCAGCCTTTGCGGTCCTTCTGTGCAGCCCACGTGCAATAAGGGGCCAGGCTGAGGCTCGCGTTGTAGTATTTCGGATCGACCGAGACCTCCTGTCCCGCCCAATTCGGCATAATCAGGCCGTCACTTGGATCCTGTAGTTCCGCTTCAGCGATGATCAGGCCGCTGCTCCGCCCAAGAAACTCATCAATCTCCCAAACTCGGCCGACATGGGTAATCCGGTGCCTTGTTTTCTCCACAACCCGGCCTTGGCAAAGCCCGAGGAGTTCGACTGCCTCGTCCGCCGATATGTCGTATTCGAACTCCGCCCGCGTGAGGCCCTGCGCAGGGCCTTTGATCGTCAGCCAAGCATGGTTTCCGCTCCGGCGGACCCGCACGGTTATACCCCGATCAACAGTCAAGTAGCCCTGAACGAGCATCTCGCTGTCGACGACCTCGTCCCGCCAAGCTTCACCTTCGACCAGAAATTTCCTTTCGATTTCGCTACCCATCACTGCGGAATCATGCTGGTTTTTGCCGCCTGTGGCTAGAACAGGTCTGCGGGCTACGCGCTTGTCGGAGCGGCCCGCGGCATTCAATCTGGAGGATTATGAACAACTTCCAGCAATCCATGGAACAAGTCGGATCGATGGTGGACGCGGCCGGCGTGGCCGTCATTGTTCTCGGGATACTCGCCTCCAGCGTTCGGGCGCTCCTCGTAGCCCCTCCACCAAAGTATGATCGCTACACGGCCTATCGCCAAAACCTGGGCCGCGCGATCCTGCTCGGGCTGGAACTTCTCGTGGCTGGCGACATCATCCGGACCGTGGCGGTCGCCCCGACCTTGCAAAATATGGCGGTTCTCGGCGCCATTGTTATCATCCGCACGTTCCTCAGTTTCTCGCTCGAACTGGAAATCAACGGACGCTGGCCTTGGCAGGCCAAGCCATCCACGCCATGATAAGCAGTCCCCCGCCGGAAAAATTCTGGTCGTCCCTACAGCGCTGGGTCCCATGGTTGGGCACGCCCGGAGCACTCAAGGCGGTTGTGCTTCTCAACGCCCTGACTTTTCTGCTGGTGACCGCCTTTCCCGCTTACGCGGATGTTCTTGCCCTCGTTCCTGCCAGTATCCTGCAGGGTGAAATCTGGCGACTGGTGACTTACATCTTTGTGCCGGAAACCCAGAGCGTGTTCTGGATCTTCTTTGCCCTGCTTTTCCTTTGGTTTCTCTCGAATTCACTGGAGGAGCTTTGGGGGCCCCTGCGGCTCAATGTTTTCTACCTCGTCGGCATGGCCGGCTGCACGGTCGCTGCATTTTTTTTCGGAGGCGGCCCGTCGAACACATTTCTCAACCTGTCGCTCTTCTTTGCCTTTGCCACCCTGGCGCCTGATTACGAAGTGTTTTTATTTTTCCTGCTGCGCGTGAAAATCAAATATATCGCGTGGTTCATGGGCGCAATTTTTGCGCTGCAATTTCTTGTCCTTTCACAATCCGCGAAAATGGCCATGGCCGCCTCGTTGGCCAATTACCTGCTTTTCTTTGGCCCAGGGTTTATTCGGTCGCGCATCACTGGTCACCGCAATGCGCGGCGACTCGAAGCATTCCGGCCCGACGAGACTGTTTCAATTCATAGCTGCGCCCATTGCGGACGCACCGAGGCGAGCGACGCCGAACTCGAATTCCGGGTCACCTCATCCGGGGACGAATATTGCCTGGATCACCTCCCGCCGCGTTCCTAGGCATAGCTGCCGCTAATGCTGGCGCATCGCGCGGGACGACCGGAACATATCGTCGATCAGACCGGCATACTTGTCCGTGACTGTATGGCGCCGGGGCTTGAACGTCGCGGTCAGCTCGTCACCCACTTCGAGCGGCTTAGCGAGAAAGCGCCACACCGGAACGAACTCGAATGGTTTGAATCCTGTCTCGCGGCTGACCAACCGCTTGACTTCGGCCCCGATTGATTCACCTACCCGGGCATCGCCCTCGGCCTGATCGAGCGACGCAAAAACCAATCCCCTCGCTCTCAGGCCATCCAGCGACGGCACGATGAGTGCCCCAAGATGTTTTTCGTCCTGCCCCACCACGATGCACTGCTCGATGATCTTGGACTGGAGCAACTGTGCTTCGATCGGGACCGGTTCGACGTTTTCGCCGCTGAGGAGGACGATGGTATCCTTCGAACGGCCCAGAATTTTGAGGCAGTTGTTGAACGTAACCATGCCGAGGTCACCGGTGTTCATCCATCCGTCACGCAACACCTTCGCTGTGGCTTCGGGGTTCCTGTAATACCCTTTCATCACCTGCGGGCCTCTCGCATGAATCTCACCCTTGATGCCGCGTCCTCCCCGCCCCTGCGATCCCTGCGGATAGATCACCTCACCGCTTGATGGGTCAACGATGCGAATTTCGGTGCGAGGCCAAATTGGCCCGACCGTCCCGATGACCAGTTTGTCCCATGTCCTTACCGCCAGAACGGGCGAGGTTTCCGTCATGCCGTATCCCTCAAGGACAGGAATGCCGATGTAGTTGAAGAATTCATCCACGTGAGGAGGTAACGCTCCGCCACCGGAGACAGTGCCGCAGAATTCTCCACCAACCACACCACGCAACTTTTTCAGCACAATCTTGTCGAGGATCGCGTAAGGCAATGCGTAAACGGCAAGCTGCAGCAGGCTGCGCAAAGCGAGAACCGCGGATGCCAACCAAGGGCGACCGGTCAGATCGACCCGGCGACCGGTGAGGAAAAAATGCGCGGTCTGGAACTCTCGCGAGCAGTGGTAAGCCAAGCGAAAAAGCCCCCGGCGAAATGGCGACTGAGAGGCCACGCTGTGCAGGATACGACTGTAAAGCCCTTCCCAGAGGCGTGGCGCGGAAGCCATCCATGTCGGTTTGACCTTGCGCAAGTCATCCCCCACAGCGCGGAGGCTTGTGTAATATGTGCATGCTCCCCTCCCCACCGTAATCATCTCGAACACGCGCTCGTAGCTATGCCATACGGGCAGGATTGAAAGCACACGATCGCTCGGAACGATATCAAACGGCAGGTCCCTCACCTGCGACATCATGTTGTCATGCGTCAGCATGACCCCTTTGGGGGTGCCCGTGGTTCCGGATGTGTAGATCAGCGTGAAAATATCTCCTCCGCGTACTTGCGCGATGCGCTCATCCAGTCTGCGGTCACCCGCAGCGTTCATCGTCCGCCCGTGCTCCACCAGATCCGCCCAACGCAACACGCCCGAATCCGGCGGAGGCTCGCCTGCAATCAGGATGATATGCCGCACGTTGGGCAGTTCCGCTTTGACCGAGAGCACCTTTTCCAAAACTGTCGCATTTTCGGCAATCAGCAAAACCGCTTCGCTGTGAGGGACGATAAAAGATATCTCCTGCGGCGTAATGTCTGACGCACGCGGCACATCGGCGCACCCGCAGAGCAAAATCGCAAAGTCGGAAATGAGCCACTCCGGTCGATTGTCGGCCACCAGAGCCACATGTTCACGAGGCTGCAGCCCAAGGTCCGTCAAGGCTGTGCCCAACGCGTAGGCCCGCTCGTAGAGTTCATGGTAAGAGATGCTGCGGTATTCGCCACCCTCTTTCCAAGCCAGAGCGGGACGGGCTCCATAGACTTCGCCCACAAGCCGGAAGAGTTCGGCTAGCGTGCCAGCTTGATCATAGACCCGGAGGTCCTTGTCTCGGTCATGGGTCATGGGTGATCGCGCCAGCCGTGCGCAGCACAAACCTTTGCGTAACGGCGCGGGGAGTGTAAAAGCATTTTTTCCGATATCCGGCGCCCAAAGACAGGAAGTATCCCGACAATAAACGTGAAGACCGATTGCCCATATTGCCGCCAGCGTCTGGAGATCGATGACTCCTGGTGCGGACATGATGTGGATTGCCCGACATGCGGAAAAGGAATGATTATTCCTCATGCTCCGCGCGCAAGCAAAACGGCGACACCTCTCCAAGCCCAACTTAAATCTTGGCAACGCAAAAAAACGCGAAGGCGCTGGATCACCATCGCGACTGCTATCGCTCTCGGTTCGCTGGCCGTGTTTTGCTTTAACTCATGGCGAGGCGCCACGCCTCCCCGCGCCGCGCTCGGACGCCTCGCGCAACAGGTCCTGCAGTGGATGGATCAAATGACAAAAAAAAAGACGGCGCCTCTAGCCTCCCCCGCGCCGACACCGGAGACTTCTCCAGCGCCCACTTCCGAACCCGCCCCGATCAGTCCCGCTCCACTACCTGAACCGGAAGCCATAGGATGGCTGCTTAGTCATCCAGATCAATGGCCCAAGCAACTCAAGCTATCGACAGAAACGGAGTTTCCTGTCGTCGCAGGGGAAAAAACGGTCGGACGTTTCAAGGTGCCAGTCGGAAGGACCGTGGAAGTTTTGGAGCTTACCTCCACCGATCTTCTCGTCGCCTTTCGCGAGGGTGAGCGACGGGTTCGCCACAGTGACACCGATTTATCCGCCGTGGCGAAGAATATCATGGCAAAACCTGCCTCGCCGAATCCCCACGTGATGCCAAACGCTGCTCCGGACGCAAATCCCGAGCCTGTATCGGCTCCTGCTTCGCCCCAAGAGAACCTCGGGGCCTTGATCCACCGTGACAAAAGCGGAAACATCATCAGTGTGGTGTTCCGCGTTTGGGCGCCAAATGCCAAATGTGTCGACGTGGTCGGTTCGTTCAATCGGTGGAAACCCGGAGCTGATAAAATGGTCAAAGCCGAATACACTGGTATCTGGACAAAAGAACTTCCGTCCGCGCGGCCGGGAGACGAATACATGTTTCTGGTCAACGGAGAAAAGGAGCGGCGCGACCCACGCGCCAGGCAGATCGCTCCCGGTGGAAAATGCGTGGTTTATGATTCGCTGCGTTTCGACTGGGGCCAAACTGCCGCATGGAAGTCCCCTGGTTTGTTGGAAGACCTCGTCATCTATCAACTTCATCCCGGAACATTCTATGACCCCGACCCCTCCGACGGTGAGCCCGGCACACTCTTTGACGCGGCTGGAAAATTGGATCACCTGCGGGACCTCGGGGTTAACTGCATTCTCCTGATGCCAATCAACGAGTTCTCCGGGAAATACAGTTGGGGATATAATCCGAGCGACCTTTTCGCGGTCGAAAGAGCCTACGGCGGCGCCGATGCGCTGAAAACGTTTGTCAAAGAAGCGCACGCGCGCGGCATCGCTGTCCATCTTGATGTGGTACACAACCATTACGGGCCGGGCGAATTGGATCTTTGGCAGTTCGACGGCTATGGCGGGGGCGAATCCAAGGCTGGTATTTATTTCTACGAGGACGGGCAAAAGGCTACCACACCCTGGGGACCCCGTCCTGATTTCGGACGTCGCGAGGTAATCGACTTCATTGCCGATCAGATCCGCATGTGGTTCGACGAATACAAAATTGACGGTCTGCGCTGGGATTCCACCGTGAACATCAGGCGCTATAACGAAGGCGCAGACGAGAATCCAGAAGGGGAAGGACTGCTCAAGAGTTTGTCGCACATGATTAGGCGGGAGTATCCCGGAAAGCTCAGTATCGCTGAAGACTCTTTGGGTGACGAACGGTTTGACTCGTCTTGGGAATACGACTTCCACCACGCGGGTGCGGATCGCGAATCTGGCGTTGTGCCCGAGTTGACAAGGACCGACGGAAAACCTGATGCGGAAGATCTGGCCAACCATATCCAATCACCTCTTGGCTTGCGCCGCGTGATTTACACAGAAAACCACGACGAAACCGGGCGGCTCAATGGACACAAGCGCTTGATCTCGGAAGCCGACCCAACCGATCCACAAAGCCTTTCCGCGCGTCGCAAGAGCGCACTCGGCGCTGTCCTCACATTGACGTCGCCGGGTGTGCCCCTCATTTTCATGGGTCAAGAAATCCTTGAGGACAGGGAGTTCCACGATTCGAATCCGCTCGACTGGCAACGCGGTGCGCGCGCCGCCCAAACCTTTCAGCTTTGGCATGATCTCGTGCGCTTGCGGAGAAATCTGGATGGTCGCGGCGCCGCACTCACCGGCACCCGAATCCGCGTGCTTGAAGCAGACAGAGGCAAGGGGCTGCTGGTCTACCGCCGTTACCTTCCGGGGCAACCGGATGTGGACTTGGTTGTCGTGCTGAATCTCTTCTCGGAAGCAATGGAGAGTCGCCCCGTCTGGTTTCCCCGGGCCGGAAAATGGAAGGCTCTCATCGACACCGACGACCGGCGCTACGGAGGCGAATCGGGAGGAGCGCTTCCCCAAGAATTTTGCACCGACAAATCACAAAAGATTACGCTGAAGGCAGCCCCTTACAGTGCACAGATTTTTACTTTGTCGGAAGCATCCTCTCCCCCAGGGGCTGTCGAGGAAACAAGCCGGGCCGCTGAAGAACTCGCTGACGCCCCCCCGGGACCATCGCAGGAGCCGATCAGCGTGGAGGAGTCTCCGCGGTCCGGCGAGGAGCGCCCTGCACCCGCACAGCAAGCAACCGAAGATGGCGGAGCAGATCGGTAAAAAGAGAGGCTGCTTCTTTGGCTAGGATCGCCCCTTGCCCGGTTTTTTCGGGAGCTTGGATGTTTTCGGTGTGATGAGCACCTCAACGACAGTCTTGTGCTCAGATCCTTTCGCGATGGCCATGTCGTAAAGCCCCCGCTGCACGGCGTTGCGAAAGATATTTTCAGTGTCGGATGGAATATTGGCAATGATCCGGATGGTCTTGCCGTCGTTCCAAGAGGAAGCGGCGCCACCAACACCGTCGGCCAGGCGCACAATCCGCTGAACCTCCTTCTCAATTGCCTCCGGGGCACACTCGACAATCATTGCACCCGCGCCGAGTGTCGGGGCGGGCAAAACCGCATCGGCGGCCCTCTCGGCCGCCTCGTGCAGCGCACGGGACAACTCCGGCGGTATTTGCTGCTGCGCCAACCGATGCTCCTGCCACATGCGGAGGCCACCGAAAACGGCTAAGGCGAGAGGCAGGGCGAGGGCCAGCATCACCACGCCCACCATGACCAGTATCTTCTTTTGCGCAGCGGCAACCATGAGTATAGAGTGCAATAAGCTAGGCCTCGCTGCAAACAGCCTTTGCACATAGATGTCCGTGAGGATTTGACCCGAGGCGTCGGCTCAAGGATAGTCTCCCGTTCCAACGCCATGCGGAACACGCGCAATTTTTGCATCATCGCCCACATCGATCACGGGAAGACAACGCTGTCCGACCGCCTGCTCGAGACCACACGCACGATTTCCGAGCGCGAGAGACAGGACCAGCTCCTTGACTCGATGGACCTCGAGCGCGAGCGCGGCATCACCATCAAGATGCACCCCGTCGCGATGCGCTACATAGCGAAGGACGGTCAGGAGTACAAACTCAACCTTCTCGATACGCCGGGACACGTTGACTTCGCATACGAAGTTTCCCGCTCTCTCGCAGCGTGCGAGGGCGCACTCGTGATCGTCGACGCGGCACAGGGGGTCGAGGCGCAGACCGTCGCCAATGTGCATCTGGCGAACAAGCAGGGGCTGACGATCGTGCCCGTCATCAACAAGATCGACCTGCCGAATTCAGATATCCCGACGGTCAAGAGGCAGCTCGAAGACATCCTCGCGATTCCGGCAAGCGAAGCAATCCTCGCGAGCGCAAAGGCGGGCATCGGAATCGAAGATATCCTGGAGGCCGTCATCCACCGCATCCCTCCGCCCACCACGTGGCCCGACGACAAGGTGCGCGCGCTGGTTTTCGACTCGACGTTCGATTCGTATCGCGGCGTCGTCACCTACGTCCGCATGATGAGCGGTTGGATCAAAGCTGGTGACGGTGTGAAGATGATGAGCAACAACCGTCCCTACGATGTGAAGGAGGTCGGCGTTTTCACCCCGAAAATGGAGGCGCGGGAAACGCTCGGTCCGGGAGACACGGGCTACGTGATCGCTAACATCAAGACATCGAGCGAAATCAAGATCGGCGACACGCTCACCGGCACGAGCTTTCCCGCCACTCAGGCGCTGCCGGGATTCCAGGAAATCCAGCCCATGGTGTTCAGCGGCGTCTATCCGATCAACACAGCCGATTTCGAACACCTCAAACTCGCGATGTCGAAGCTGCAGATCAACGACTCGTCTTTCGTCTTTCAGGCCGAAAGCAGCGTGGCCCTCGGCTTCGGCTTCCGCTGCGGATTTCTCGGGCTGCTCCACATGGAGATCGTCCTGGAGCGCTTACGGCGCGAATATGACATGGATATCATCGCAACATATCCGTCGGTGATCTACGAGGTGCTGAAAACCAATGGCGAGATCCTGCACGTGGACAACCCTGAGTATCTACCCGACTTCAGCGTCATCGAGGAAATTCGCGAACCGATCGTGAAGTGCTTCATCATGGTGCCGAACGAATACATCTCGCCGCTCATGCAGCTCATCATGGAGAAGCGCGGACAACTCGAGCACACCGAGTCACTCGACACGCGGCGCGTCATGCTCACCTGCGTGCTGCCGCTGAACGAAATCCTCGTGGACTTCAACGACAAGATTAAGAGCATCACCCGCGGTTACGGCTCGATGGACTATGAGCACGCGGGCACGCGCGCCGACAAACTCGTGAAGCTCGACCTCCTGGTCAACGGTGAGCCGGTGGATGCTTTCTCCTCCATCGTCCACCGGGACAAAGCCGAAGCCCGCGGGCGGCAACTCGCGGCAAAGCTCAAGGAAGTCATACCCACCCAACTTTTCCAGGTCGCAATCCAAGCCGCCATCGGCGGTAAAATCATTGCCCGCGAATCCGTCAGCGCCATGCGCAAAAACGTGACGGCGAAATGCTACGGCGGCGACATCAGCCGCAAGCGCAAGCTCCTCGAGAAGCAGAAGGAAGGAAAAAAGCGGATGAAGAGCATCGGCCGGGTGAATATTCCCCAGGAAGCCTTCATCGAGGTGCTCAAGTCGGGCTGATCAGGCCGACGCCATCAACTCGCGCAGCACGAACGGCAGAATGCCGCCGTGGCGGTAGTATTCCACCTCGATAGGCGTGTCGATCCGCAGGATGACCGGAATGTCCCGCACCGATCCGTCTGTTTTGGTGATACGTAGGTTCAGTTTTTGCCGGGGCTTGATCTTATCCGACAGGCCCAAAACATCGTATGTTTCCGAACCGTCAAAGGCGAGAGACTGCGCGCTGGTCCCCTCCTCGAATTGCAGCGGCAGCACACCCATGCCGACGAGATTCGAGCGGTGGATTCGCTCGTAGCTCTCCGCCACAACAGCCTTCACCCCGAGGAGCATGGTGCCTTTGGCTGCCCAGTCGCGGCTCGAGCCTGTTCCGTATTCCTGTCCCGCGATCACAACCAAAGGCCGCCCGTCAGCTTTGTATCTCATGGCCGCATCGTAGATCGCCATCGCCTCCCCGTCGTGGGCGCCGGAGGCAAAGTATTTTGTCACGCCGCCCTCGACACCAGGCACCATGAGGTTCTTGATGCGCACATTGGCGAAAGTGCCTCTGGTCATGATGCGGTCGTTGCCGCGGCGGGATCCGTAGCTGTTGAAGTCGGCCGGCTCGACTCCGTGCTCGACGAGGTATCGGCCCGCGGGCGAGGCCGCCTTGATCGCGCCGGCGGGCGAGATATGGTCCGTCGTGACCGAATCGCCGAAGATTCCCAGGGGACGAGCCCCTTGGATGTCGGCAATCTTTCCGCCCTGCATGGAGAAGTTCTCGAAGAACGGTGGGTTTTGGATGTAAGTGCTGGCATTGTCCCAGGCGTAAAGCTGGCCTGCGGAACCCGGAATTTCGTTCCACTTCGGATTCTGCGCGGCAAAGTCCGCATAGAGACGGCGGAAGATTTCCGGTTTGAGTGCCGCCTGCATGGTGCTGCGCACTTCCTCGAGCGAGGGCCAGAGGTCACGCAAATAAACATGGCGGCCATCACGCCCCTTCCCAATCGGTTCACTGGTAAGATCGGTATCGATGCGCCCGGCCAGCGCGAAGGCCACGACAAGAGGCGGCGACATGAGGAAGTTCGCTTTGACATTTTGGTGGACACGGGCTTCGAAGTTGCGGTTGCCGGAAAGCACAGATGCGGCGATGAGATCGTGTCGGGTGATGGCATTCTCGACAGCCTGCGGCAACGGACCCGAATTGCCGATGCACGTTGTGCACCCGTATCCGACGATCTGGAAACCGAGCTGATCGAGGAATGGCTGTAGACCGGTGCTGGCCAGATAGTCCTGTACCACGCGCGAACCGGGGGCGAGCGAGGTCTTGACGGCCGGCGAGACGATCAAACCGCATTCGACGGCCTTTTTGGCGAGCAACCCCGCGGCGATCATCACGCTCGGATTGCTGGTGTTGGTGCAACTCGTGATAGCAGCAATGACCACACTGCCGTGGTCTAGATGCGCCTCCGCGCTGCCGTTGGCGTGCTGCTCGATGTCGGGCGTCGGACGATCCTCCTCCATCTCTTCCACCTGCTTTTGCAAATTGGAGGAAATGCGGAACGCTGGGCGTTCCACAACCACCGTTGCGGTGTTGGTCCGCGCCGCCGCCGGCTTGTTGTAGCCTCCGTCGGCCACGGGCTTCTCCAGCAAAGCGAGAAATTTTCCCTTGAGGTCAGGGAGATTGATGCGGTCCTGCGGGCGCTTCGGTCCGGCCACCCCAGGTTGCACCAAGGACAGGTCGAGATCCAAATCCACGCTGTAGTCGATCTGCCCTTTGCGAGGCATCCCGAACATTTGCTGCGCCTGAAAATAGGCCTCAAACGCGGCACACTGGTCATCCGTGCGCCCGGTGGCGCGAAGGTAGTCCACCGACTCGGCATCGACCGGGAAATATCCCATCGTGGCTCCGTATTCCGGTGCCATGTTTGCGATCGTTGCACGATCAGGAAGCGGCAGCGAAGCAGCCCCCTCGCCATAAAATTCCACGAATTTTCCGACCACCTTCGTCTTGCGCAGCAACTCCGTCACGTGCAGCGCCAGGTCGGTGGCCGTCACTCCCTCGCGGAGGCGCCCCTTCATGTTCACGCCCACTACCTCCGGGGTGAGGAAATAAACCGGCTGACCAAGCATGCCAGCCTCGGCCTCAATCCCGCCGACGCCCCACCCGACCACACCGAGTCCATTGATCATCGTGGTGTGCGAATCGGTGCCGACCAAGGTGTCGGGATAATAAAGCTTCGCGCCTTCCCAAGCCTGCGAAAGGACACCCTTGGCGAGATATTCGAGGTTTACTTGGTGGACAATGCCGATACCCGGCGGAACGACGCCGAAAGTCTTGAACGCCTGCTGCCCCCATTTGAGGAATTGATAGCGCTCCCGATTGCGCTTGAACTCCATATCGAGATTCAGACGCAAAGCATCCGCGCTGCCGAAGAAATCAACCTGCACGGAGTGATCTACCACCAGATCCACGGGAACCAGCGGTTCGATCATGGCAGGATTTTTTCCCGCCGAGGCCACTGCATTGCGCATGGCGGCCAAATCCACCAAAAGTGGCACCCCAGTGAAATCCTGCAAAACAATCCGCGCAACCACAAAGGGAATCTCCTCTTGGGCAGGACTTTTTGCCTTCCAGGCGCAGAGTGCACGCACGTCCTCCGGCCTTACCTTGCGGCCGTCGCAGTTGCGGAGCACCGACTCGAGGACGATACGAATGCTCACGGGCAGCCTCGATAAGGACCCGAGGCCCTGGGATTCGAGAGCAGGTAGGGAATAGAACCAAGCTTCCGGTCCGGAACCCGGACGGAATTGACGGAGTGCTGCAAAGTGATCTTTCACGACCGAGCAGGAAAACGGCAGCGCCCCGTCTGCGCAAGTTCATTTTGCCATCCCCCCCAGAAGTTGGTCTTGCCTGATCCTGTTTCTGCACCTTTCCTCGGTCATGCGAAAAACCAAAATAATATGCACTCTCGGCCCGGCCACCGAATCGGCTGAGATGCTAGCCAAGCTCATTGCTGCAGGAGCCAATGTATTTCGCCTGAACATGAGCCACGGCTCGCATGAGTGGGTGCGCGCCATCGTACCTCGGATTCGCAATGCAGCCAGGCTGAGCGCAGCCAATGTCGCTATCATGATGGACACGCAGGGACCCGCCATCCGCACAGGGGATATCGCGACGCAGCTCAACCTGAAGCCCGGGGACACCCTCGAGTTCACCGTCCGCGGCGCCCGCAGCGAGGAGGAGTACTCGGTCGATGTAAACTACGACGGACTCATCGACGATATCTCGGTAGGCGATGTCGTCATGGTGGACAACGGCAACATTCACATGAAAGTTCTCTCCAAGATGAACAACTGCATCCGCTGCGAGGTTCTCACCCAAGGCGTGCTTGGATCGCGCCGCCACATCAATCTCCCCGGAGTCAAAGTGAATCTCCCCCCGCTCACGGCGAAAGACCTGAAGGATATGGTGGTGGGCGTCGAGATGCAGGTCGACTATTTCGCCCTTAGTTTTTGCCGCGAGCCCTCGGATGTCGAGGCGATGAGGAACGAACTGACCCGCTTGGGCAGCGATGCGCACATTATCGCCAAGATTGAGGACCAGCATGCGGTGAAGCATGTGAAGGACATCATCGAGGCCGCGGATGCCGTGATGGTCGCCCGGGGAGACCTCGGCGTGGAGTGTCCGATGGAAGAGCTTCCCATCATCCAGCGACGCATCGTCAAGTCATGCATCCGGATCGGCAAACCGGTGATCGTGGCCACCCACATGCTCGAGTCGATGATCACCAACCCACTCCCCACCCGAGCGGAGATCACCGATGTGGCCAACGCCGTCTACGAGCAGGCGGACGCGATCATGCTCAGCGGCGAGACCAGCGTGGGAAAATACCCGTTGCAGTGCGTCGAGATCTTCGACCGGGTCGCTCGGCGAATCGAGCGCAGCGGAGGCGCAGGATTCGCGCGAGAGGCCTCAATCGAGGGGCCCCGCCAAAAGACTGTTGCTGCTGCGGTCAACCTGGCCAACAGCTTCCCCCAGTCAAAGATTGTCGTGTTCACTCACGCGGGAAACATGGCCCTCTACGTCGCCCACCTGCGCCCGCTGCACGCCCCGATCTACGCCTTCACCCCGGACGAGCGTGTCTGTCGGCGCCTGGCTCTTCCCTACGCGGTTGCAGCCCAGCGGATCGGATTCCACTCCGAGCCGGCAAAAAACGTTTTCGAGGCCGAGGCCACGCTCCTGCTCAAAGGGTTGGTCGAGTCCGGGGACCATCTCGTGGTTGTGACCGATATCGTGGAGGGCGACAGGCGACACGAGTCCGTGCAGTTGCGCATCGTGCCCTGAAAAGCGAAACGTATCCGCTGGCACTCCTCGCCAGCGGATACGCACACTGTAAGCCTCCTGCGGCAGCCGGCTAAACAACAGCCGGCTGCGTTTGAGGAAATCTGAACTCCTCGCGCTTGCGGAGGGATTTGCGCATCTTCATCAAGGCGATGTTCTGCAACTGCCGGATCCGCTCGCGGGTGACGCCGAACTTATGCCCGACCTCTTCCAAGGTGCGCTCCCGGCCGCCAGCCAGCCCGAAGCGGTAGGAGATGATCTTGCGCTCCCGCGGGTCCAAGGCTTCAAGCAGATCGCCCACCTCCGCGTGAAGATCTTTGTCGCGC
>JBAXCT010000008.1:0-19535 GCA_037141375.1 Chthoniobacterales bacterium
TTGCTCGCTGATGGCGTGGCTTTATTCCGGTCTCAGAGGCTTGCCGGGGCAAACAACCGGGCTGCTGGCGACAGTGATGATCCTGCCTCTTCTCGTCTGCATCCCGTCGCGGTTGGGACGCCTTCCGACCCGTGTCCTCATGACAGCCGTCCTGATCGCCTCGGCCTTCTGGACCGTCGGCACCTTGGCAAGAAGTCCGCGAGAACAGGGCTTCATCGACTCTGAAGTTGTAAAAAGGCTCGAGGAAATCACCTCTTCCTTTGCGTCTGATAAATCCCATCCGCTTTTTCTCATCGCCGAAGATGCACCCATTGCTTCGGCTTTCGCGGTCAATCTCTCCGGTCAAACCTTCACCCACCAATCGGGACACCCGCCAGTCTACAGTCTCGAGTCGGCTTTTGCCGAAAGCCAATACGCGCTCTGGCCGCGCTACGATCAGTTTGTGGAGGCGACCCAAGCCGCAGCAGCAACCTTCACTGCCGATCCATTTACCGAGCAGGAGGGGGCAAATCCGTTTGTGGGACGATCGGCGCTCTACATCACGTGCCAGAAACCGGACGATTTGCCCCAGGCCATTACCGCAGCTTTCGCCGGGTGGCATCTCGCGGCGGAAATCTCCGCCGCCAACGGGCAGATCCTGCGAATCTATCTGTGCTCGGACTACCAAACGATGCCATTGTGAGCGTGACGGCGCCCGCTCGGACCGCTACACTTTCTATTTCCATGCCAAAGCTAAAAGTCCTTATTTCCGATCCCATTTCCCAGCGCGGAGTTGATGCGCTCGCCGAAGGCGGTTTGCTCGACGTGACATTCACGCCCGGTCTTCCTCACGAAGAACTGCTCAAAATTATTCCGGAGTACTCTGCTCTGGTCGTGCGCAGCCAAACGAAGGTTGGCGCCGATGTTATTGCCGCCGGAACTAAACTGAAAGCCATCGGGCGCGCAGGCGTCGGCGTGGACAATGTGGATGTCGACGCAGCCACACAGCGCGGCATTGTTGTCATGAACACCCCTGGCGGGAACACAATCTCGACCGCGGAACATGCCTTTTCCCTGCTCGTTTCAGTCGCACGCAAAATTCCGCAGGCTGACGCCAGCGTTAAGTCAGGCAAGTGGGATCGGAAAAGTTTTGAGGGCACCGAACTCAACGGTAAGACCCTGGTCATCCTCGGTATGGGCCGCATCGGTGCCGAGGTGGCGAAGCGGGCCTTGGCCTTCGGCATGCGCGTGATCGCCTACGACCCCTACCTCTCCGAGGCCCGGGCGCGGACTTTGCAGGTCGAGTTGGTCGAAAATATCGACGACGCCGTGCCACAGGCAGACTTCGTGACCATGCACATGCCCCTCACAAACGAAACGCGTCACATGCTTGACGCCAAGCGTCTAAAAAGCATGAAAAAAGGGGCTCGTATCGTCAACTGTGCCCGCGGAGGTCTTGTCGATGAGGTTGCGCTATCCGCCGAATTGTCCTCGGGCCATCTTGCTGGAGCGGCGCTCGATGTATTCGAGACCGAACCGCCGGCGGCTGATTCTCCCCTCCGTTCGGCGCCTAACATCGTCTTCACTCCTCACCTCGGCGCTTCCACTGCCGAGGCCCAGGAAAGTGTCGGAATCGAAATCGCCCATGCGATCCGCGCCGTGCTCCTCGACGGCACGATCAATAATGCGGTCAACGCACCGAGCGTTGACTCCAAGACGCTCGCGGTCCTCGGACCCTATCTGCGCCTTGGCGAAAGCCTGGGAAAGTTCGTCGCCCAACTCGCGCCCAAACGCTGTGCAACCCTTCGTATTGATTTTAGTGGAAGGGCCCGCGACATCGACACAACTCCGGTGACGCGCTCGATTTTGAAAGGTTTTCTCACCCACATCAGCGGCGATGAGGTTAATGCGATCAACGCGCCCGGACTGGCAGACAATCTGGGCCTCAAAGTCGTCGAATCCAAGGTCAGCGACAGTGGAGAGTTCACCGATCTGATCCAAGTGACGGCTGGCGACGGCAGCATCTCGGCCAGCGCGGCGGGGACCTTCTTCGGGCAAAAGCCCCGTGTTGTCCTCGTCAACGGGCGCCACATTGAGGCTCAACCAGACGGTGTACTTCTCGTTCTTGAGAACAAGGACCGTCCCGGTATGGTGGGACACGTGGGCACGCTGCTCGGTAAACACAAGGTCAACATAGGCAGCATGTCACTGGGGCGCGACGAGGCCGGCGGCACCGCTTTGACCATTCTGAACCTCGACTCAACACCGTCCGAGGATGTGATGGCGGAACTCCGCAAGGATCCCGACATTGTGAGCGCACGCACTCTGAGTCTTTAAAGCTCAGCCCGACCAGTAAACAGCGCCTACGGTTTACCAACACCCTCACGGACTTCCTCGGAGCAACTCCAACGTTCAGTCGGCTTATAATGCTCGGCTCCCAACTTCGCAAAGAATGGCCTCTGGCGGTGGTCTGGTCGTCGGCGCTTCTGTGGTTGTTTTACGGAACTACTTGGTCGTCCTCGCTGCAGACTGGCACGAACTCCGCCCTTGCTCTGTTGTGGGTTTGCGCGGCAATTCTTTTTTCAGCCTTCGCCGTAGTGCGCCACGCCGACGTTCTCGCTGCACGGCTAGGCGAACCCTTCGGCACCATGATCCTTACTTTTGCCGTAATCAGTCTCGAGGTGCTGCTAATCGGATCGGTGATGCTGCAAGGCAACGAACCAACTTTGGCCCGCGATACGATGTATTCTGTCTTGATGATCGTGCTTACTGGATTTGTGGGGCTGTGTCTTCTTCTCGGCGGCATCAAATTCCGCGAGCAGTCCTTTAATCTACAGGGAGCGAATGCCTATCTCGCCATGATCCTGCCGCTCGCTGTGGTTGGTTTGGTCCTCCCGCTTTACACCCGTTCTGGTTCCCCTGGATTTTTCTCGCCGCAGCATGAGGTCGCTCTCGTTGTCTTGTCGCTTGCGATCTACGGCGTCTTTCTCCTCCTGCAGACCAGTCGCCACCGATCATTCTTCAGACAATCGGGGGAAGAACATGGCAGCCTGGAGGAACATGCCTCTTCCCTGCCTAGCTGGGCTCACCTGCTGATGCTCTTCGCCTACATCTTGCCGGTGATCGCCTTGGCCAAAACACTGGCGCCGATTCTCCATCAGTTCACCCAGCAACTCGGCCTCCCCTCCTCGGTTGCCGGTTTGATCGTCGCGCTTCTCTTGCTTTGCCCGGAGGGGTTGGCCGCAATTGAGTCGGCTCTGAACAATCGCATACAGCGCTCGGTCAATATTCTGCTCGGTTCTGTGCTCGCGACCATTGGCCTGACTATCCCCGCGGCTCTTGGCATAGGGTTGCTCACTGGCAAGCCGGTCTTGTTGGGATTAGACAGCCCTGAAATGGTACTCATGCTTGTAACGCAAGCTCTCTGTATGCTGACGTTTGCTCAAGGGCGCACCAACATGTTGCAAGGTGCGATCCACCTACTCATGTTCGGAGTTTATCTCTTCGTTGTGCTGGATAGCTCCTGAAATCGAACAGCCCCTGGCCTTGGTGGCAGGAGGCTTAATCTCTTGCCGATTCGGGTGCTGCTGGCGCCTCTCAGGCGCCCTGATCCCGAGCTACAATCAGCACATAGCCTGTCGGGGCATGAAGCCGCTCGACTCTAAGCTTGGCGTTCCCCACGGCACCTTCCGCTTGACCGCCCGAAAGAATCTCTGGCCCAATACAGGTCACAGACATGCCTCTGCCTAGACCGAGGCCTCTGCACTTGATAGCGGCCTCCCTTGCACACCAAAAAATAAAGAAAGCCTCTTTTTTCAGGGACACCGGCAATCGCGCCCAAGCGACCGCCTCCAAAGGGTGAAAGTACCGCTCGACGAGCCTTCCCATGTCCCGAACTTCCCGAATTAACTCCAAGTCGACACCGATCGCGCTGCGATCAACCGCGGCGGCCACGTAGTTCCCTGCATGAGAGATATTGAAGTCCCATCCGTCGTCATCCAGTAAACGCGGCTTGGAATTGCCGTCTTCGGCAAACATCAGGCCAGCTTGGCTGCGCCCAGTGCAGTCCGCCAGCATCTGGCGACGCAATCCGCGGGAAACAACAAAACGGGCGCGCAAAACTGGGTCTGCTATCTGTTGACATCTCTGCAACTCTGCGACGCTCAGCGATCCGCGGAGAGCCTCCTCTTCATCCAGGCATGAGAGCTTGCACTTGAACATTTTGTTCCCTGCCGGGAGCGAACTGTGCTCTTTGAACTGATGGGCTGGGGCGATGGCGGAGTCGCCAAATCTATCCAGCACTGACCCGCAGCCACTCGGGATGCTCCCGGGCATGAGTGGCTATTTCTGCGCAAATATTTTGCACAGCTCTTTGCGGCTTCCAATCCCAGAGTCGTTCTGCCCGGGAAGAATCCAAGACAACCCACGGCAAGTCAAAAGGCCGGGGCGAGAGATCGACAGAAACCTCTCGTCTTCCGAATTGCTCGGCGCACCATGCGGATAGTTGTTTTAGTGACATTGCTGATTCAACTCCGCCGCTTACGTTCACGATGCGATCATCCGGTTTGTTTACGGAACGGGTGGCGCCGGCCGAGTACTCGATCTGCTTGAGCACGAGCGAAAGCAAATCCTGCGGATGTAGGCAGTCACGAACCTGATGCCCCGAACCGCCGAACCCAATGTACTTCAGGGGTGCCTGATGAGCCCAACTATGGATCCAGAAACTGAAAATTCCCTGATCTGCTTTGCCGAATTGTCCTGCACCCGCCATCACTCCGCAACGGTTAACCCAGACCGGAAAACCGAAAGCTGAGCCATACTCGAGGGCTACTTGCTCGCTGGCGAGTTTGCTCGCCCCGTAAAGCGAGATTGGTGCTGCGGTGGAAAAGTCTTCTGTGACACCCTTTGGTCCGGCATTGATCCGTGAATCCACGAGAACAAAGGCTTCGTCTTTCTCTACCACCGGCAGCGAGCAAAGTGCCCCGATCGAATAAACCCTGCTCGTGCTGAGCAAAACCATTCCCGACCTCTCCCGCTTGCACAACTCAAGGAGGTTTATCGTCCCCCACAAATTGTGCTCGAGCAACTCGCGGCTGCTCGTCTTGCCATCGACCCCTGCCAGCACACTTGGATTGGCTGCCGCATCGATTACCCAATCGACATCGCGCCAACGCGCAAGATCTTTCTCGAAACGAACGTCACCCGAAGAAAATTCAACTCCCACTGCCTCAAGTCGGGGAACATTCAATTCGCTGCCCGGCCGGCTGAAGTTGTCAAAACCGCAGACCGCATGGCCGCCAAGGCGCAATCCGAGAGCCAACTCGGATCCAACAAAACCACAAATGCCACTGATCAGTATGCGCATTGTTTTCGCACCGAACGTTGATACTTCTGGCAAGCTCTTTCCATCATCGCAGCAGTTCACTCCACTGCCTTGTAGCATTGGCCAAAGTGAACGTTTTGGCCAGATGTTGCGAGCTTCTTCCCATGGCTGCCAGTTTGGTCGGATCGCCAGCCAAGGAGCGAAGAGTCTGGGCCACCTTTTCCGCGTCGCCATTTTTCACGGACACTCCAGCCCCAGACGATTGGAGCAATTTGGCCACGTCGGAATCCAGCGGTCCGACATAGAGCAGCGGTCCACCCACGGCCAGAGTTCCATACACTTTGCTCGGGACAACCAATCCAGAAAGGCCTCGCCGGACTGTGACCAGATGCACGTCTGCCGCGCCAAGAAAAGCGCCGAGATCCATTCTAGGCTGCGGGGGCAGAAACGACACATGCTCGAATGGGACCATCGCTTGCCTCAATCGCTCCAGCCTGGGCCCCTCACCTGCGAACACCAAGCGGACATCGCTGCCCCGCAAAAGATCGGCCGCCTTGACCAAAGTCTCGAAATCGTGGGCTAGGCCGAGATTTCCAGAATACATGGCAACAAATTTTCCATCCCACCTCAACTGTTTGCGCTTCGCCAAGATATCTTCAGTGTCCGCCTTTTTCACCGAGCTCCAATTGGCAATAACATCAACCCGGGAGACATCGACACCGCGCGCAATGACTCGCTTCTGCATGTCGCGACCAAGGACCACCACATCATGCTGCCTCTGCAGCGCCCATGTGGAAACGCCTTGGAGAATTCTCACCATGAACTTCGGCAGGGAAAACACACCGAGCTCTGCCGCCAATTCTGGATAAATGTCCTGCGCCCAGTGGATACGCTTCTTGGCCCGATACGCCGCCAACGCCATCACAGCCACGTGCATCGGGGGGTCTGTCATGGAGACCGTTGCATCCACAGCCCCCATGCGCCAGACCTGCCAGGCAAGTTGCGGATAAAGCCCCGCGTAGCTCCATGCGCGCCGGAAATGAGTGGCTCGGGTGAATGACGCGCCACCCACACGGATCAACTCCACACCATTCACGCGTTCCTGCTTCGCCAGTTGCATGTCGGCAGGACCACGGCTGGTCACCACCACCACGCGCGCACCCCCCCGGGCCAACTCTTCCGCCATCTCCTTCAACAGCTCCCCGGTGGCCCCGCCCAATGGCGGATAGACCCGATTAGTGAAGACGTAGATAGGGCGCACCAATATGATCTAATCGCTAGAGCGCGCCCACGCGACTTTCTTTGATCTTTGCGGCGATCAGAAAATCGTAAAATCCATTCAACATGCAGTAGAGGAAACCCGGATAACCATCTAGACAGCCGCCTTTCACGATGTATAGGTAGACAAACTTGAAGATCCAGCGAGCCGGCATTCTTGCGTGCAACCTTTTCAGCGCCCGCTTTCGCACGAGTGAGTCAGGGGAAAATATCGCGGTAAGGGGAATAGGACCTTTGCTGAGCGTCTGCTCTTCCCCAGCCTCCTCGCTGGAATATCGATTGTGGCGGTCAACCCATTCGGAGATACCCTTGCTGAAGTTCAAATGATCATAGGGAGTCAGCAAATAGCCTGTTCCACGCACAGTTCGGTCTTCCGTCTGGCCATGACCTGATTTGGCGAAGCGCGCTTCACCGCGCTTTACCAATCTGACCTGATGGTAGGGATACTGTGAACTACGTTTAATCCAACGGCCGAGAAAAATAATACGGTTGGCTGCGAAGTAAGCGCTGCGCTCATTCCTCGCGATCACTTCGTCACATTCAGAACGCAGTTTGTCGTTAAAGCGCTCGTCTGCATCGAGGTGAAACACCCAATCGTGTTTCATTTCGATATGATCAAGCGCATAATTACGCTGCGCCCCGAAATCGTCGAATTGTCTTTGCAACACCCTCGCACCGCGGTGCGAGGCGATGTCCTGGGTGCGGTCCGTGCTGTGAGAGTCGAGCACAACGATATCATCGCACCACGAGACGGAATCCAAGCAGGCTCCTATATTAGACTCTTCGTTTTTGGTAAGAATCAGTACCGAGAACATTTGTTGGTGTTTTGCTTGACCGGCCAAGCTTTAACGCTTGCCGGCCTCCCGCGCCGGGTTGCCTACGACGATAGTACCCTCCGCAACGTCGCGCATGGCGACGGCCCTGGCACCTACCACCGCCCGCGCGGCGATGTTCACACCCGGACCTACGAATGCGTCTGCACAAATCCATGCCTCGTCCCCGACAACAATCTTCGCCCGCACCAGCGGCATGGAATCCTCGCGGAATTTATGAGTACCTCCGCAGAGATGCGCCCGCTGTGATATGGTGACGTTCTCGCCAATCCTCATCGGCCCGAGATTGTAGAGCAGCGCATCGAAGCCCACGGATGACCAGCTTCCGATTTCGAGATTCCACGGAATAAAGATGCAGGCCGAAGGATGAATGTGCACCTTGGCTCCGACTTTCGCGCCGAACAAGCGGAGCATAAACCTTCGCCATCCCCAACACAGCCGCGGACTCCACCGGAACAGTGGACCGCACAGTGCCCAGAAGCCGCGCCCAACAAGCTCTCCGAGGCCATATTTCGTGCTGCGGCGATTTTCTTTGATGTTCATAAGCAAAGTGAACTTCAAGCCTCGCGTCCTGCAATCGAGTCGAAGACCTCCAAATACTGGCAGGAGATCCTTTCCGGCGCAAATCGCTCCGCTGTGTCTCGCGCCGCAACAGACATCGCAGCTCTCTTCTCAGGATCGCTCACTAATTTCTCCAGGGCATTGGCCAGCAAGTCCGGAGCATCTTTGGCTCGATGATTGAAGACCAATCCGTTCACCCCAACTTCGATGTATTCCATGAAAGCTTCAATCTGGGAGACGATCGGCACTGCACCGCATGCCATGGCCTCGAGAGGAGCCAAGGGCATTGCCTCCCCTTGATCCGCCAGCGAGGGCAGGCAAAAAATGTCTATGCTCCCATAGAAGTCCGGGACTTCATCGTCTCGCAGCGGACCAATGATTTGCGCAGGCAGTCCTTGCCCCAGAGCCTTGAGCCTATCGAAGTACTCGCGACCTCCCCCACCAGCCGCTTTCTGCCATGGACCTGCGATTCGTAGTTCTACGTCGACACCTTTCGCGACTAGGCGCCTGAATGACTCGACCAAAAGGTGTGCACCTTTTTCTGGGTGTAATCGTCCCAGCGATCCGATAACAAGTCTCTTATGGTCGCTCCGGTGCTGGAACCGCAACTCGGAGGTGTCAAGCGGGTTGTTGATGGTAAACACCTTGGGCGCAAGGTCAGGCTGCTGGAGACATATTGCTGCCGCGACGGGCTTGGAGACTGCAATGATCGCATCGACGAGTCGATACATCCAATACTGGTTCTTAGGGAACCTGTGAGCAGCGACCACAAGCTTCCCGGGTCTTTTCCGGCAGCGCCCCAAGAGCACAGGCAGCCAAAAGTCGTTCACCACGACAACATCTCCTTCGGGCACAAACCTCTGGGCACGGACCGCGTAAAACAAATCTTTTAACAGATCAACCCATATATTAGTGCCCTGTTCATAGCCGCCGCGACGGAGGATTGTCATGCCTGCACTGGCCTCTTCTGCACATTGGCCCGGCCATGCGCGGGCGAGGACAGCCACGCTGTGTCCGCGTGCGACGAACTGCCTTGCCAAGACAGAGAAGACCTTCTGCACGCCCGCCGCACCATGAGGAGGAAACGCATGTATCGGGCCGGTGGCAATAGTGATTTTCATCGAGGCAACCCGAACTCCCAGAGCCTAAGCTTTAATCCTAAACTCGTCGTTGATTGTTGAGGGATGAGAGTTGTGATGTCGAGCATGAGCGATTTACGCCATCGGCTTGCACTCAGTCTTGGGGTGAGTCCGCCCGGATGGAAAAGTCGTTGGCTTTCACCATCTCGATTGCCTTCGGTTGACTCCGTCTCGCTCGGGCTTGCAACCATAGACTCGTAACGCTTTCTCTAGCTTAATGTGCCTTGGATCTTCTCGAGGACCGGGTTGTAGCTAAAATATCTTCGTAAGCCTCAACGAGCCGCGCCGCTGGCATCGTCCACCCGTAACGCTCCGCAACCAATGCACGACCCCGTGCACCTATTACCTTGAGTTCCTCCTGTGTGGTGCTTATCGCCTCTTCAAGTGCTAGGCAGACCGCCTCCTCCTCCGGTTTCACCCACCAACCGGCTCCGACTTCGACGACTTCCTTCCAAGGCGTTCCCGTGGAGGCAATGACGGGACGGCCCCACGACATTGCCTCGGCCACGACGGTCCCAAAATTCTCCGAATAGCTCGGCAGAACAAACACCTCCGCGTTTGCCAGCAAGCAGTCCTTAGACTCGCCAAGCAGTTCTCCGGTAAGCACCACCGAATCACTCACGCCAAGTTCCAAAACCATTGTTTCGACCGCTTTCCGATAACCAATCAAATCCGAACCGGCGAGAACGAGCATATTTCTCCCATCACGAGGTGTCGTCTCATGTCTTTGCTTCGCCCAGGCACGCAGTAGCACATTGAGTCCCTTCTTCGGATGCAACCGTGACATGAATACAACCCAAGGCCTGCCCTTAAGCCGCGGAAACTTCTCCTCAAGGATGCCTCTCGGAGGTCTGCGCGAAAGATCCGGCAAATCCACCCCGTTAGGCGCCACGACAACCCTCACACCGTGTTCGTTGCTCCTTGGTGCACCCGATCTTTCGCGTGTGTCACCGCCTAAACATGAATCAGCGTTCATCCTTCTTAATCTGCGGCTGACAATATTTCTGATGCTGGTCTCTTCGCTTGCCGCAGTCGCATGAAAAAGCATAGCGGATTGCAAATTGTTTTTCTCGAACAACCACCAGGCAAAAGCCTTTCGCAGCTTGCTACGATTGAGCGACCACGGCTCAAGCATTCCGCGCGGTGAGATAACAAGCGGTTTGCCAACTGCGACCGCCGCTTCGCGCGCGTAGGCATTCGGCCACATCCAGAGGCCGTGGTCATGGACAACATCTGCCTTCACGGCTTCTTCCATCACCACTCGACGGAATTGCGGCGACCACCCCCGCCCCCGAATGGAAAGCAAGCTTGAGCCGACAAAATGACAAGATACGCCGGGTGCCGCCAAATTCTCCCCTAGGTGAGATTCATTGAAGGCGACGATCACGACAGAGTGACCTAGTCGCACTTGTTCTGAAGCAAGCCGTGTGACCGATCTTGCCGGTCCACCGGAAACCGGCTGCAAGGAAGCGACAACGTGAAGAATGTTCACGTGGCCATTGAAGTGGTAAGGACGTTCACTTGAAAATGTGGGGCGACGGCATATTTAGTTCCTTTGCGTCCAGTCTCGGAGCACACTGATACACCATCGTCGATACCAATCACGCGTATCAACTTTGTTGAAACTTGCTGGTGTTGCCAGAACATCACTCCACTCTCCCGCCAGCCAATCAGCAAAGGGGAAGGCGAATCCACGCTTCGGACGATTGAGAAGCCACTCAGGAAGGATCCCGATGGCATCGGTGAGCATCTTTTTGCCGGGAGCCAAGCGAAGTTGCCACGGAATCCCCCGGACTGCTTCAAACAGGTTGGCATCTACGAAAGGCACCCGTAATTCTACCCCGCTGGCCATGCTCATGGTGTCGCTGTCACGGAGGAGTTGATTCAGCATATACCTCCGCATTTCGAGAAAGCTGACTTGGTCCGGGAGAGCCCAGCGTTCCTCTGGATCTGAGGCGGCCCTGACCCCTGTTTCTGGCCCTTCGCTTAGAGGTGCAAACGCCGCACCAATGGCTGATGCCTCGTCTGGTAAAAAAATCGAGCGGATCGCCTCAAAAGCACGCCACGAGTCGGACGTGCCACGAAGAAACCACGCCATCCGGCGGGCTTGGCGGTGAGGCAACATCCCAACAACCGAGGCAACAAGCGCTCGCTTTGCCGATGAGGCACTGCCGAGCCGACGGCTGAAGGAAACCATCTGAGGAACGCGATGGAAACTTTGGTAGCCTCCGAAAAGCTCGTCCCCACCCAAGCCGGACAGCACGACTTTCATCCCTTGCTGCCGGGCCAAGCGACAAACCACGAATGTGTTGAAGCCGTCCACACTGGGCTGATCGATGCAATGGAGGTATTCATGGAACAGAGTTCTCGCCCTTTCCCCGTCCAGCATCAATGTGGTGTGCCGAGCCCCGTAGTGACGGGCGATCTGCCGTGCCACGGCGCTTTCATCGTGCGACTGTTGCGAAAAGCCTATAGTAAATGTGTGGATATCGGTATGGCCCGACTCCCGAGCCAAGGCGAGAACTCCCGCCGAGTCGATACCGCCGCTCAGCAAGATTCCCACGGGCACATCGCTCACAAAATGGCGCTCGACTGAGTCGCGCAGGGCCTCTGAAACACGGAGCGGTGCCTCATCAGCAGAGATCTGCTCGGACGGAAACTCTACACGAGCATAGCAGGAGAGTTGGAGCCCCCCCTCGGTAAGCAAAGCCCAATGGGCTGGCGGCAGGCACAGCACGCCCGAGGCGATGGTCCAAGGCTCAGAGACAGAGCCTGTCAGCAAAAACGATTGGAGGCCGCAGGCATCAATCGAACGAGGGGAAATCTGGGCTGCGAGAATGGCCCTCACCTCCGAAGCAAAAAGAAACTCCCCGCGATCGTTGCGATAATAGAGCGGCTTAATTCCGAAAAAATCCCGCGCCATGAAAAGTGAGCGCTTCTCCTCATCATAAATCGCGAAAGCAAACATTCCCGACAACCGCCGCACACAAGACGGTCCCTCGCGCCGGTAAAGTGTCAGAATGACTTCGGTATCAGTCTTGGACTGAAAATTCTCGCCCAGAGCCTCAAGCTCCTGTCGTAGAGCCCGGAAATTGTAAATCTCTCCATTGAAAACAATCCACTGGCGACCGTTAGAGGCGGACGTCGGAGCAGACATCGGTTGATGTCCTGAAGCACTGAGATCAAGGATCGATAGTCTAGCGTGCGCAAAACCTGCGGAGCCATCTGGCGAAGTGTAAATACCTTCGTCGTCCGGCCCCCTATGGCGTAAGCCCGACAACATGGCCTCTAATCGGGGGCGGTCGACTCTCGACGACGCCCCATATTGTAAGATACCTGCAATACCGCACATAAATAGCTTAAGAAACTGTCCTGCGCATTGTTTCTACGCAGGTTAAATCGCAGTGGGTTCTAAGAGACGTTGAACGCAGGTGAGATTTTCATCTGCTCGCTCTCCAGATCCACGCCAAACCCGAAAGTTCCTAGGATGTTTTTCACGCGATCCCTAAATATTTTCAATCCGAAGTGGCCTAACATTTTGGCGCGCAGCATCTCCGGATCGGAAAGTAGCGGGTTGCCGGTGGTGCGGCAAAGCGCCGAGATCACGGCATCGGCAATCGCCTGCGTATCGTCTGGATCGACCAGAATCCCGAGTTCCCCGTTTTTCAGGGCGTTAACCGAGCCGTCCCCGTTGCCAGCCACCACCGGCTTGCCGCAACACATCGCCTCAAGAAAAACAATACCAAAACCCTCTTTCTTGCTCGGCATAACAAATACGTCACAAAGCGCGTAATAGGCGCCAAGCTCATCCGTCGGTGCAAACCCTGCAAAAATCACAGAACTCTTCAGACCGAGTTGCTCGACCAGCATACGCAAGCGCGACTGATCATTTCCTTCTCCTACAATGATGTATTTTGTCTCTGGGCTCCTCTGGAGGATCGTCGGTAAAGCAAGGAGAACCTGATCGTATCCCTTGTATTGTTCGGAGGCTTCCAGTCGACCAACTGTCAGGACGACAGGAGAATTTGGCCTTAGCCCGTGACGCTCGACCAACCAAGTTGGCTTCGGTTGAATCTTGAAACTTGCAGGATCAACGGTGTTGTAAAGAATCTCAAAGCGATCAGCGGGTAAGCGCAATGTTTCTTGCATTCGATTCTGGGTGAATTCACTGACCGCCGCAATGGCATCAGCCTTGCCGAGCGACCATCGGACAAGGGGAGACTGGACATTCCATGCCTCGATTCCATGCGCAGAAACCAAGAACGGAGCCCGAAAAAGACTTTGTGCTGCAGCGGCCAGAGGGCAAAAGTTCAGGTGTGTCAGCCAATTGACCGTAAGTTCATTTCGGCCCCTTGCCATCTTGAAGTCGGACAGCATGAATCGGGCCTTGCGTAGTGCATTAGGCCCTTGCCCTAGTCCTGTGCATTGAATGCCCTGCTCCTGCAAAATGGCGAGGTCCGCTGAGGAGTCGCTTAGGGATATCACTCCCAGCCGATGTGCAGGAACGACATGTCGGATCGCATCTAGCAGGAAGCGCGAGTAAACTTGAATTCCTCCTTGGCTGCTATAAAGCCCGGACGACCAGAGATTTAAGCGCATGAATGGGGCGTGAAGATGTGCTCCGTCTTGTGGGGAAATCGTCTTAACGTTTACTCCCCCCTACGGAGAACTGCTTCAAGAAATCAAGGCGAACAACCTTTCAAACATGGTTTGCTCATGAAGGTGTGGTCACTAGCGGCGCCGATAATTCCCCTGAAAAGGCACGGAGAGTTGACGCGCTCGCTGTGTCCCGCCGTGTCCTGAGGGAGGAACAGGAACAGCGTTTTCTTTGCCGAGTTGCGCCGCGGCAAGGCGCCGTCTGAGCTCCGCATGCTGAAACCGAGGAGCCCATCGAGGCAATCTTTTAATCGTCTCTGAGGGGATCGCCGCGCGTAGCGAGGCAGCATCCTCAGGCGACGCGGCGGCCGGTTGAAACATTGGCAGCAGCGGGGCGATATCAGGCCGAAGATCAGGTATCCCGCCCTCACCTGAAGCATGGTCTCCTGTTTTTGGTCCGACCTCGCGGGTCGCCCTCGCTGCGCTGCCTGGCACCACATCCCACGCTTTGAACTCCCCTTCTGCAAATGGATTTGTCTGCGTCCGCATAAGCACGAATGACGCCAAACTTAGGCCGATAACTCCTTGGAACTGAGTTGTGACAAATATTCCCATGGTGTCTGCTGTTGTTGCTGCGGACATCACAAGCAAGCCTGCGACAAATCGCAGCGAGGTCATGGGCACGCCGACACCTAGTCGGGTGACAAAGGCATAAAACAGCGCCAAAGCGACCGCCAGCATTCCTACTCCCAGGTAGCCGAAGTTGGCATACGCCTCAGGCACCAATCCCCATGCAATCGAAACGCTCGAGATCTGCTCGCGGCTCACCACCCCATAGGCCACAGTCAACATAACGCTTCCTGCGTGGCTTATGCCTTTTGCTTCGTCAAGGAATCGAGGAATCAGCAAGCGGGGGATGGGAGCATAGGTGTCCCCGTAAAAAAAAGGCACAACCGTTGGGGACAACTTTTGCACCAGCAAAAGCATATGAAGGTTACCTGAGCGCTCGAATATCGTCGAAGGCCTTCTCTCATCCTCTGAGGCCGACACGCGCTTAATGTTTCCAGAGGCGCTTACCAGGCCAGCGACCCCGCCAATTTCCTCTAGTCCATAGCCGATCCACTCCGAATAAAAGCTTGGAAGATCATTCAGAGTAACACCACGCGCGTCCTCGCCCCAATATTCGTCGCGCATAGCATATTTACCGGGGTGCAGCAGGGCCGCAATTAAGAGAGTAGCGAGCAACAAACGCCAAGGCATTTTTCCAGATCCAAGAACGTATCCGAAGATAATCAACGCAACGGGTACGACAATCTGCGCAAGCATCAATGCGGTCAGGCCCATGATAATGGTCAACACAGCTCCGACGACAAAAAGAATAAAATCATTTCGACGGAGAAGTCCGCGCGCCGCATAAAAAGCGAGCACAAACAGCCCCATACTGCTCAACGAACCGGCGATGCCTCGCAATACTTGCATGGAGTTACCCGGCATTGGAATCCATCCGGCAGCTTGATTCACACTAAATACAACTCCTGAGGCTACAAACATCAGAAGATAGCGGACAGAGTTGGCTTGGTCGATCATCAGCGTCTGGCGAGGAGCTTTGGGGGAATTATAAGTGGCCCAGCACCAGGTGAGCGTCCCAAGCAAAAGAAATCCGACCATAGTCATGCCGCCTGTCAAAATTTCAACAGATGTGTAATCGCTGAGTGTCACGGGGTCCTGCACCATGGGGAGGGCCGCATTAAGCCCTGTGACGAGGGAGAAAACCGGCCAAATAGGCAGACCATGCGACCAGCCGAGAAGCCAGACGTAAAGGGGCACAAGAGCTGTGACCGCAAGCAAGAGGCCACCGGCCAACACACCAAAGTCTGGTTGATTTGCTGTGAGCAAGACAAAAAGAGCCAGGACGGAGAGTACCGTCCAAAACAACCTTGTGCTTCCTTTTTGGTTATGTCCGATGGACGTCATTGCTAGACTACTGCAGATTTACAATACCAAGGCAGATTTAATGAAGAAAGGGCATAGCTGAACCTACAAAATAGCTAAAAACGGGAAAGAGACAAGGTGCCGACCGCTATTTTCTCTAGATCGCCCCCAAAACAGGCTCTGCAGTCAGACGAGGAGCAAACCACGACGCCTGTTGCGAGATTGTTTGCCAGGTTGCTTTGAAGTTCAATGCATCTTCGATGCCAGCAGCCAGACCCCCGGTGTCACCCATGACAAAAGTGATGGTAAACGGATTCTTTGCGGAAAAATCGTCCGAGCATCCGCAGTCTTTGCTCACTACAGTCGGCACGCCTGCCGCCGTAGCTTCGTTGATGACAAGTCCCCAAGTTTCCCAAGCATCGCTTGGCAATACCACCACATCAGCTACAGCATAAGCTTTTGATATCTTCGATTGGTTGAGAAATCCGACAAAAGAGGCAGGCGGGGCGCCGGCAGTTTGATGTTTTGAGATTTTGATCACGCTCTCCATCGATCCCGCTGCGCGGGTGTCGTTACACTCCAGTCTGTCTCGCTCCACTCGGCTGTCATTTTGACACTCAGCGTCGTAAACGACATCACAAGCCGCGCGCAAATCATCACCAAGTTCCCCGCTGCCGACAAACAACAAGTGCCACGGACACGATGACTGCTCATTGTCTTTCAAGTTATCACAATTGCCCCTGTCAAAATGTGCTCGCGCAGCGAGCACCATATCGAGCGGTCTCTTTTTTTGCACAAACTTCCCGCAAAACATCACCACTTTTGCATCCAGCGGAATCTTCCATTCCTCCCGGATCGCCCTCTGCTGGTCTGTCAAAATATCAAAATTACCCTTTTCACATTGCGCGCCTTCCGAGGCCCCCGCGCCGCGAATTTTTCCGGCTTCAGCCCGGAAAAATTCGTTATCCACGCAATACGGCGCGTCGATTAACTTCCCCTCCGGCACTCCATGCCCTAAGTAAAACCTCCGACTCGCCTGCCCGATGGCCAAAAAGTAATCCACCTTGGCAAAGAGACGATACAACGCAAAATTACGCACGAGGCCGAACCACCCGACCTTCTCCGGAATTTTGTCGCTGGTTTCGCCTCGGAGAAAAATCGTAATGCCCATGCTTTTCGCGGCTGAAACAGCATCCCACAATGGCTTGAACCTCCATCCTTCTACCCAGAGAGCGGTAGCCCCGACCTCGCGCAGTGATTGGCCGATCGGCTTGGCCAGTGGCACTCCGTTGAATTTTCCTATATCCCATCCTCCGCTCAACTCTAGGAATCGGTGCGGATAGCCCGACAACAAATCCACATCCCATGCAAAAGCCTGCCCGAAGTCTTTGTCTTCCGTCTTCCGTACCCCTTGGTCCGTAAGAAACCAGACTTCGAAAGAAACTCCGCCACCCTCGCCAATTTCCTCGACAAGCGCTCGCCAGAGCGGCGCTTGGTATTGGATGGGGTGTGAGGTCAGCACGATCAGCTTTCCAGCTGAGCGAGCCGCATTGTGAGATTTTGACATTTTGAGAATTGTCAGAAATCGCTCCGCTTTGCACCGCCGACGATTGCGGCGAAGATGCGCACGAGTTGCTCACACTCACCCAAGAGCGCATCGGCAGAAGCCTTATCGCCGAGTCCACGGAAAGCCACGAGTTTCAGCCAATAGCGAGTCTCAGCTGCCTTTTTACGCGCTATTGAGCATTTGTGAACAAAATCAGCCTTCGATTCCCCGGCATTAGCCTCCGCGTAGTTCGCGCCGATCGAAGTTGCCGAGCGAACAAGCTGGGATACCAATGGTTTGGCTTCCAGCGTCCGCGCAAAGCGCAAAAGTCTCTCCTCAAGCGCCTGCTGCCGATCGAAATCCGGCCGTTTTTTCTGTTCGTCTTTCAAAATATCAAAATGATAAATGTCAAAATCACGAGCAAAGCTCGTGAAGCATCTCCTCCCACCTCTCCCCATACCTCTCCCAAGTGAACTCTTTCGCTTTTTCGTGCGCGGCCCGGCCCATGGCTCGCGCGCGTTCTCGATCGTTAAGCAAAGATTCCATCGCTTCCCGCAGCGCATTCGCATCGCCCGCCGGCACAATCAACCCCTCTTTACCGTTCTCGATCAGATCGGGCCCCGCGGTATTCGGTGTGGTGATCACCGGCAACCCCGCCGCCATCGCTTCGAGAATCACCAGCGCGAATCCCTCGAAGAGACTCGGAAAAACAAAAACATCCGCCTCACTCATCTCGCGAAGCAAAGCCTCCCGCGGCGTCTGCCCCAAACAAACAACTCCCGCAGGCAACGGCTCCGGCTGATCCCCACCACCCACAAGTCTAAGCTCCGCTCCCTCGTGCTTCCTGTCTGTCAAAATATCAAAATTATCCCTGTCAAAATACGCGCCCCGCGCGCCCCACGCTTCCATCAAAACCCCAATCCCCTTCCGCTTCGTCAAATATCCCGCGTAAAGAAACCTGAAAGGCTTCGTAGCGCGTTTGTCTTCTCTCAAAATATCAAAATTGTCCCTGTCAAAATGCGCGCATTGCGCGCCTCCCGCCGCGACAAATTCGCACCCTACCCCATACGGCAACACGCGGATCTTTGCTTCCGGAACGCCGTTCTCGATCAGCGTCTTCTTCGAGAACGAAGAGGCGACGACGACAAGGTCGGCCAAGGCATGCTCCTGCGCCTCGGCTTCCTTCACCATTTCCGAGCGGGGAACAAACGCTTCCGGCCACATCGTCTCGTCTCCTCCAGCCTGACGCACCGACTTCGCCCGCGAAACCGGATGTCCCACGCTTTGATCGAGCACAAACTTCTTCCCCGCCCGCTTCGCTCGTTCTCCCATGATCCACGCCGAGGTATCGAAGCCGACGACAACATCCGCCGCCTCAATCTCACTCCGCGGAACAAGTTTTTGAAAAAGCCCATTCCGGCAATGCCAAAGCGCTTCCTTATTGATCGGCAACCGCGCCAACAAAAGCGCCATCACCTCCACCCAAGGAATCGTCCGCAGTTTCTCCCGCGGAATATCAACGACGCGCCGCCGCTTCTGGTCTTTCACAATATCAAAATGAGACCTTTTAAATTCGCCTCGCCCTTTCGGCGAGGCGACCCCCGTCCAAAACCGCCATAAAAGCCCCTGTCGGCACAACTCAGAGGCAAGGCGGGGAGCATGCTGCGTCCCAGGGTGTACGAGCAGCACCCGGAGCGGATACTGATTTTGCAATTGCGACATTTTGAGATTTTGAAAATTAGGTTTGAGGTGCCAGACTGTAGGCTTTGGGTTGCAGTGTTGCCGACACTCCTTTGTCCCCTGCCTCTTGCCTCACGTCTGTCGCCTTCTTCGTCGCTTCCGCTCTTTCACAATTTGTCTAGGAGCCGTCCCGCTGTTACTCAGCTCACAATCTTTCCCCTCAAACGCACCGTCTTACTTTTCTGTAGTCTTTCAAAATATCAAAATAATACCTGTCACAATGAGCAGTCTCCGACTGCTCACCTCTCCTTCCCATCCCACCCCCTCGGTTTGTCGACGCAAGCTCGCCCGGCGCCAAAAAATTCACGGAAGGTTTTCCGGCTCACTGGCTGACGCTTTTTCCAATACCCCGGCGCATACCGCAAAAAATCACAGAGACCAAGGAACCCTGACCATCTTTCTTCTCTGCCACCCTTGAGTCCCCATAGAGCCAGATTGATTGCCTTGCCTGGCAAATAATACAAAAGGTCGGGCAAAGGAGCACGCACCAGCCCGAAAATCATATCGTTCAGCGTTCCCGAACGGTGCAACTCCGCCCAGTTGCGGTTTTTTGTCGTCTTGTCATGCCAGACATGAACCCCCGGCAAGAAACTCATGGTCCATCCCCG
>JBAXCT010000009.1:0-19429 GCA_037141375.1 Chthoniobacterales bacterium
GCGGCTCAAGGTCGCGCCATCCGATGCCGACTGTTGCCGAGTTGGCTGCCCTTGGGGGCGGCGACTGCTCCTCTGACGCTGCCAGCGTGGAAATCCACGGGCTGGCAGCGCTGGATGCGGCAGCGGCGGGTGAAATTTCTTTCTTTTTCAATCCGCGTTACGCGGCCGATCTGCGCACAACCGCAGCATCAGCCGTTCTTGTGCCGCACGACTTCGTTGGCGAGACACCCGCGGCGTGCATCCGTGTCGACAATCCCTCCAGCGCCTTCGCCGCCATCACGGCGGCCCTGCTCAATTCTCCCCAGGCTCCACCTCCCGGAATCCACCCTTCGGCGGTGGTTTACCAGGGTGCCGAAGTTGCGCCCGACGCCTCGGTGGGTGCCTCCGCCGTCATCATGCCCGGCGCCAAGGTAGGCGCGCGCACCGTGGTCATGGCTGGCAGCTATGTGGGTGCTGACGCGCGTCTCGGGGCCGACTGCCTCCTTCATCCCCATGCGGTGCTGCGCGAGCAATGCCTCCTAGGCGACCGTGTGATTTTGCACCCCGGTGTCGTGGTAGGATCCGACGGCTTCGGCTACGACACACGCGACGGCCGCCACCACAAGATCGCCCAAAGCGGGATTGTCGTTGTCGGGAATGACGTTGAGATCGGCGCCAACACCACTATCGATCGCGCGCGGTTCGGGCGAACGGTTATCGGCGAGGGGACCAAGATCGACAACCTCGTCATGATCGCCCACAACGTTGTCATCGGGAAGCATTGCATCATCTGTGCCCAAGTCGGTATCGCGGGCAGCGCGCAGATTGGCAATTACGTGGTGCTCGCCGGGCAAGCCGGTATTGTCGGTCACATTAAGATTGGGGATGGTGCCATCGTTGGCGCACAGAGCGGTGTCAGCAATGACATCGAACCCAAGTCTCTCGTGGTCGGCAGCCCGCCGCGTCCGGCGGGCCAGTGGAAGAGATCCATCGTGCGTATCGATCGGCTTGGGGAGCTCTATGACCGCGTGAAGAAACTGGAGAAGAAACTGGGAGTAGGCTGATGCTGCTCGTTCTATCCAGTTTCCCCGACGCGGAGACCGCGGCGCAAATTGTCAAGACGCTGGTGGATGAGAAAATTGTGGCGTGCGGGACGATTCTTCCGGGCGCGCGTTCAATCTACGCCTGGGATGGAAAGGTCGAAGACAATGCCGAGGTCCTCGTGCTTTTCAAGACCGCGGCTCCCTGCTACGCGAAACTGGAGAAGCGGCTGCTCAAGCTGCATCCCTATGAGATCCCGATGATTATCGCCTTTGAGGCGGGGGCGGTCGCCAAAAATTACGCGGCGTGGATCCAAAATTCCTCAGTATAAAAAAAGCGCTCCCGGGCAGCTTTTTCTATCCGGGCCCGAAGCGTGAAGCTGGTAATGTGACCGCATGACCATCCTCGACCGCATTCTTCCCGATGTGCGCCGCGAATTGGACGAAGCAAGGCGAGCCGTTCCACTTACCGAGATCAAACTACGCGCGCAGAAAGCGCGCCCGCCGCGCGACTTCGCCGCGGCGTTGAGTTCCGGAGGGTTCGGCTTGATTGCCGAGTGGAAGCAGCGCTCGCCGAGCATGGGAGACATGCGTTCCGAGAATGTTTCCGCCGCGCCAAGGGCCTACGAGACTTCTCCGGTGGTTCGCGCCATTTCAGTCCTCACCAATGCGACGCATTTTGGAGGCACGATTGAGGATCTGGCGCGGATGTCGGCAGCATCCACCAAACCAGTCTTGCGCAAGGACTTCATCCTAGATCCCTACCAAGTTTATGCCGCCCGCGCGGCCGGGGCGGATGCCGTGCTGTTGATGGCCAACGTGCTATCGTCGGCGCAGATGTGCGATCTGCACGAACTGGTCCGCGAACTGGGGATGGAGGCACTTTTCGAGGTGCACGAGGCCGAGGAAATCGACAGCTTGCCGGGTACGGCGCGCGTAGTCGGCATCAACAGCCGCCAGTTCAAATCAAGGGATGGTTTTGTTGCCGCGGGGCAAAGAAGCGAGGAAGACTTTACTTTGAATTTCAACGCTTTCGAACTGGCGCAGTCTTTGCCGGCCGGTTGCGTAAGGATCGCGGAGAGCGGTGTGACGCCCTCCTCTGTGGCGCCTCTGGCCCGGCATTTCGATGCCGCCCTAGTCGGCACATCGCTTCTCAGGGACCCGCGCGGTGTGGAGGTGGCGCTGGGGGATTTCACCGCCGCGCTTGCCGACAGAGGGTCCTGAGCCTCATTCTGCTTGAGCGATGGAGGGCAAAGATTTTCTTCGTGAGTCGTCCGAGGCGCCCGAGACAGCGCTGGACGTTTCCCTGCGTCCTCCGCACTTTTCTGAATTTTCCGGACAGCTTCGGGTCGTGGAACGCTTGCAGCTGATGGTCGATGCGGCACGCCAGCGCGGCGATGTGCTGCAACATATTTTGCTATCCGGACCACCCGGCCTCGGGAAAACCACGCTGGCCCATATTTTGGGCAACGCGATGGGTACTGAGGTCAAATGCACCAGCGGACCGACCATCGAGAAAGCGGGCGACCTCGCCGGCCTGCTGACTACCCTGCCCGAGGGAGCGATCCTTTTCATCGATGAAATCCACCGGCTGCAGGCAGCCATCGAGGAATATTTGTATCCCGCGATGGAGGACTACAAAGTGGATATCATCATTGATCAAGGTCCCAACGCACGCAGTGTGCGTCTGAATTTGCCGAAATTCACACTCATCGGGGCGACGACGCGATCGGGCATGATCAGCGCGCCGCTGCGGTCGCGCTTCGGTATGACCTGTCGGCTGGATTACTACGAGGCTGGGGAATTGGTGAGCATTGTTGAGCGCAGCGCCGGTTTGCTCGGCGTGGCCATTGATGGCCAAGGTTCGCGCGAGATCGCCAATCGTTCGCGCGGCACGCCACGCATCGCCAACAATCTCCTGCAATGGTGCCGCGACTACGCACAGGTGCGGGCGGGTGGAACGGTGACCGGAGAGACGGCTGCGGCCGCTTTGACCATGCTAGACATCGACGGCGATGGACTGGATGAAATGGACAAACGCCTCCTTGAGGCCATCGTTTTCCGTTTCGGCGGGGGACCCGTCGGCCTCAATTCGCTCGCTGTCGCCGTGGGCGAGGAGTCTGGCACGATCGAGGAGGTGCACGAACCTTTCCTCATCATGCGAGGTTACCTGCAGCGCACCCCGCAAGGCCGGACCGCAATGCCGGCCGCCTACCGCAAACTCGGCACCACACCGCCCGTCGGTTCGGGCGATCTTTTCGCGCAGTAAGGAGCGATCTCCCGCCCGTAGTGCCACCCATGAACGAAATATCGCAAAAGGCGGGCATGGTGCTAGGTGCGCCGCGGAAAACGGCTTTCGTTTTCGCTGGAATGCCCATGGGTGGAGCCGAGGATTTCGCGCTCTGCGCCGGAACGCATCTCACTCCCGGATTCGAGGCGCACTTTGCCTGTCTGCGGGAATTCGGGCGGCTTGGCGAGGAAGCGCGCGATATGGGGCGACCAGTGCATCTGGTGCGCGTGTTTCCCTCGCGCTGGATCACGCCTTGGCAGATACAACACTTCGCCGATTGGCTCATGCTCGAGAAAATATCCCTTGTGCATTCGCAGACTCACCACGCCCATATTTTCGCCACGCGAGCGGCCCGCTTGGCCGGCATTCCATCGGTCCTGCATCAGCAAAAAACACTGGAAAAACTTCCGGCGCGGCGGGAGAAACTTTTTCGCGCCTGTCTGGAGAGATCCTCTCATGTGGTGGCTTTGTCCGCCCGCACGGCAGGCGAACTCACCTCCATGTACGGAGTGCCTAAGAGCAAGGTTTCCGTCGTGCCCAACGGAATAGAGCAAAGCATATTCCAACCGGCTTCCGACCGCATGATGTTGCGTCGGGAACTCGGTCTTCCCTCCGGTCTGCTTATCGGGACGGTCGCGCGCCTGCATCCGCACAAAAACCACGCGCTGACGATTGAAGCAGTGGCGAGATTGCGAAGCGAGGGCACTACCGTTACCGCAGTGCTGGTCGGTGAGGGCGCGCAGAGGGCGGAACTGGAAAATCTGGCGCGTGCACGCGGCGTTTCAGACGCAGTAATCTTTGCCGGAGGAAAACGTCCTGTCGCTCCATGGATCCAAGCGCTTGATCTCTTTGTTTTACCGTCCGTATGGGAAGGACAACCTCTCGCTTTACTGCAAGCCGTGGCTTGCGGCATCCCGGTGCTGGCCAGCAGGATCGAAGGCAATGTTGCCGTGCTTGGTGCGGATCATCCCGGGTTGTTCTACGCAGGTGATGCCGGAGAGTTGGCGAAATTGATGAAAGAGTCCCTGCGCAATCGGGAGTTTTCCCCGCGCCTTATCATGCGGCAAAATAAGGTGACCATCCCCTGGAGTCACGAGGTGGCCGAACAGCTGGCCACGATCTACCAATCTCTTCTTTCGTGAAGTCCCTGCGCATCGCCATTATTATCCCAACCTTTTTACCGAAGTGCTCCGGGGCTGAGGTTTTCCACCACAATCTAGCCGTTCGCCTTGTCGCAGCCGGGCATCGAACGACAGTCATCGTGCCGAAGGGCCGCGCGCGGCAATTGCGTCGCGCGGGGTGGTCTCTTCCCTACGCGGTGGAGTCTTATCCGGACAAACGTTGGAATTTTCTCAAGCGAAATAGCCGTTTCGGCTTCTGGCTCACTCGCCGTGCTTTATTCGCGCTGCAAAAACGCTATCGGTTCGATGTCTGGCACTCCGTCGTGCTCTACCCGACGAGTGTCTGTCTGGCGGACTGGCAGGCTCGCTCGGGTGTCCCGACGGTGATTCGGCCGGTTGGCGATGATGTAGGAGGCCTGCCCTCCCGGCGCCATACCAAGCATGTCGACCGCGTACTGCGCGAAAAGTTACCGCTGGCCAAGGCTGTTGTCGCACTTTCCGCTGACATGCGGGACGAGTTGATCGGTCTTGGAATCGCACCGGAAAAAATCCGCATCATACCCAACGCGGTCGAAACTGGACTTTTTACCGGCGCCTTCCGGGGGCGTTCCGCGGTGCGGGTTGAAATGGGAATACCCGACGATGCTTTCGTTTTTCTCTGCGTTGCCCGCAATCATCCGCAGAAAGATTTTCCAACGTTATTTGCCGCCTTCGCGCAACTTTGTGCCGCACATCCCGGCCATGATCTGCGTCTCGTCGTTGCCGGAAGGGATGCGCTCACTGCGAAAGTTGACTGCGGGGAATTTTCTAACCGCGTGCATCTGGCAGAGTTTGGCGCCAAACCTGCGGACGGAGTGCCGTCCATGCCGCCGGAAGGATTGGTCGAAGTCTATCGTTCGGCCGATGCATTTGTTCTCTCCTCTTTGCTCGAAGGTTTCAGCTCCGCACTGATCGAAGCGATGGCGGCAGGACTGCCCTCTGTCCTGACCGATGTCCCGGGCATCCGCGGGGTGGTGGTCGACGGGCGGGAAGGACTTCTTGTGCCTTGCGGCAAACCTGCCGCTCTGGCGGACGCAATGGGCCGTTTGGTTAACAATGTCGAACTGCGGGAACAATTGGCCCGTGCCGCTCGATGCACCGCCGCGACCTTCGATTGGAGTTCGGTCGTCGCCGCCTATCTGCTGTTCTACGAGAGCGCTATCGCGGGGAAAAACTGAAACAGCATCGCATGGATTCTCCAAGCCAACCCATCATCCGCACGCGAAGTCCGCGCTCAGACCTTTCGCTTTTTCCTAATTTGTTTTACCTCGGTCCGCAGCGCACCGGCTCAACGTGGCTGCATGCCAACCTCTCTCGCCATCCGGAGGTCCATCTCCACCGGGATAAGGAAACATTTTATTTTTCCACTCTGGCGCGGAAAAATAATCCGCGCTTCCGCCACGAGTTCTTGGAGGATTATCTAGCAACATTTCGGGAACCAGCCGGACGACGTCTCCTCAAGCACTACCATGCTCTGCGGCGCTGCGGCCTGACCTACCGTCCCAAAGTGAGGGGGGATTTCACGGCGTCCTACGGCGTGCTGGAGTCCGGCGTCATCCGGCAAATCCTTGCCCTGCGACCAGAATTGCGGGGCATCATCCTTGTGCGGGATCCGCTGGAGCGCGCTTGGAGCCACGCCAAAAAAGATCTCCTGCGGGGTCAATCCGTGCGTCCCGATGACGGACAACTCCTCGACTTTATGCGCTCGCCGGAGCAACTGGCGCGGGCTGACTATGGTGCGGTCATCCGGCGCTGGCGGGATCATCTCTCGCCCGGACATATTTTTGTTGCGCCCTATGGGCGTATTTCGACAAATCCTTCCGGACTGATCGACGACATCAGCGGATTTCTGTGCATACGCCGCTTGGGTGGTCCGAGTCAACGCCACCTTTCCAGTCGTCAGAATGTGACCAGTTCCGAAACCCTGCCGGAGAACCTCCGCGCCGACATGGAAAACATTTTGGCGGAAGCACTGGCCTCCTGCCATCAACTCCTGTCGGAGATCGGCCCGGGCAAAATTTATTGACTCCGTACCGCGCGTAACATTTTGCCAAGCCAGAAAAGAAGGGCATCATTGGCCACCGCATGGGAATCTATCGCCGCACCCTCGCTTACTATCGGCCGTTTCTCGGCGAGACTTCAGTTGCTCTCGCGCTGAGTTTGGTTGTCACCGGCCTGAACCTGCTCAAGCCGTGGCCGTTTAAGTACATCGTGGACGGCGTCCTGACCAAGGATGCCTCTTCGGCTGGTGTGCATGTTCAGTTAGCCTCGTGGTTCGGAACCTCAGCGTCCGCTCAGACGATCATCTTCGTGCTCTGCTTTTCCATGGTGGCGATTGCCCTACTGGCCGGATTGGCCAATTTGGGCTCGAGCTATTTGCTCATCAATGTTGGTTTGAAATCGCTTCTCCGTGTCCGCACAGAACTGTACGCACATCTCCAGCGTCTCTCCCTCAAATTTCATGATACGCGGCGGTCGAGCGACTCGAGCTTTCGCGTGGCTTATGACACGCAGTCCATCCAGACCATTTATAACCGTGGATTCACCAATATTGTTTCCTCCGCGCTGATGCTGGCTGCTACGTTCTTTATCATGGTGCGCCTCGACGCGAAGTTGACCCTTCTTTCGTTGTCTGTCGTCCCCCTTATCATCTTCGCTATTTATTACTACGCGAAGAAGATCCGCTCTCAGAGCACCGCTATCCAGGAGAGGGAGAGCGATCTCCTCGCCACCGTGCAGGAAGGCCTCGCCTCGATCCGCATGGTGCACGCTTTCGGCCGGGAAGACCACGAGGTGGGCCAGTTTCAGCAAAGGGCCACCGAGAGCCTGCGCGCGAACCTACGCCTGACTTTCACCAATGTGAGCAGCGCGCTGGTCGTCGGGACCCTCATGGCTGCCGGCGCGGCCGTGCTTTATTACGTCGGTTCGCTGCACGTGCTCTCGGGAAGGCTCAGCCTCGGCGATCTTCTCGTTTTTGCCTCTTATCTTCTGATGCTTTACGCGCCATTGGAGCAACTGACCTACACGGCTTGGGCCATGGAGGGAGCTGCCGCCGGGGCGAAGCGGTGTTTTGACGTGCTTGATCGGACCGATGATGTCCGCGATGCACCGGATGCGCGCGATATCGGACGCGCCGGGGGGTCCATCGAATTCAAGTCCGTGGATTTCGGCTACGATGACGATCGGCCTATCCTGCGCGATGTGTCCCTGCGCATCGCGCCCGGCCAAAGCGTCGCTCTCGTCGGCGGAACAGGCGCCGGTAAGAGCACCCTGCTCAGCCTCATTCCGCGTTTCTACGATCCAACGCGCGGCGAGGTTACGCTCGACGGACATGATCTCCGCGGACTGAAGAAGAAATCGCTGCGCGCGAATATCAGCATGGTGCTGCAGGACACCCTGCTTTTTTCCACCACGGTGAGGGAGAACATCGCCTACGGCCGCCCGGGCGCGACGGAGGACGAGATCATCGAGGCTGCGCGGCGGGCGCAGGCCTACGATTTCATCATGCGCATCCCCGACGGATTTTCCAGTCAGGTGGGCGAGCGTGGTGGCCATCTTAGCGTGGGGCAGAGGCAGCGCATCGGGATCGCTAGGGCCTTCTTGAAAAATGCACCCATCCTGCTGCTCGACGAACCCACATCGGCGCTCGATGCGTCAACAGAGCACACCGTGATGGAAACTATCGCGGAACTCATGAAGGGCCGCACCACTTTCCTCGTCACCCACCGCCTCAACACGGCCCACCGTCTCGATCGCATTGTCGTGCTGGAGAGCGGCCATATCGTCGAAGACGGTGCCGGAGATGATCTGCTCTCAAAAGATGGTGCCTACGCAAAGATGTTTGCCGCCGGGAATTACAACTCATGAATAGAAAAAAAATCATCGTGTTGGGATTCATGGGAGGATGTCCCATCGCGGGGGTCATCTGGCAGCACATCCACTACATTGTGGGTCTGCAACGGCTCGGGCATGAGGTCTATTACGTCGAGGATGGCCTGCGTTATCCCTACGATCCCGAGGCATTCACCATCACGGATGATTTCTCCTATGCCGCGCGCACCCTCGCGCGCCTCGCAGGGGAGCATGGTTTTGCGGACCGCTGGTGCTTCTGCGCACGTTACGGGGAGCAACCACGCACGGCCGGACTGAGTCTGGAGAAGTTGCGCGAGCTTTACAGCGACTGCGATGCGGCGCTCAACATTTGCGGCAGCCATGACATGAACGAGGATTTGCTGACGGTTAAGCGCCTGATCTATGTCGAGAGCGATCCGGGTGTGGAGCAGATCAAGATCGACCTCGAGTCCGATGACGTGCGCAATTATCTGGAAAAGCACGCCGTCCTCTTCACTTTCGGCGAATTGGTCGGCACCGCGCATTTTCCAGTGCCGCTGCATGGGATCGAGTGGCATCCGACCCGCCAACCCGTGGTGACCGATCTATGGCACACCGGGGATGCTCCCGCCGAAGGAGCGGTTTACACCTCGATTTGCAATTGGTCGACGAGCGGCAAGAAAGATATTGAGTGGCGGGGCAGCAATTATTTATGGAGTAAGTCCCTAGAATTTTTGAAATTTGTCGAGGCGCCGCGCCGCTGTGGAGAGGTGTTCGAATTGGCTACCGACATCAAGGACGATGCCGAGCTTCGGCGTTTTGAAGAAAACGGATGGCACTTGATCAGTCCGCATGAGCTGAGCAACGATTGGAGTCGCTACCGCGACTACATCCGATCATCCAAGGGCGAGTTCACGGTGGCCAAGGATCAATACACGAGGTTGCGTACCGGTTGGTTTAGCGACCGTTCGGCGTGCTATCTGGCGGCTGGCCGTCCCGTCATCACCCAAGAAACCGGATTTAGTGAATTTTACGGCGGCAGCGCCGGATTGCTTCCGTTCACCACGATGGACGATTTGGTGGCCGCCGCGGCCTCCGTGCGAGGGGATTATGCCAAGCACTCCCAAGCGGCCTTCGATCTAGCCCGAGAGTTTTTTGAGGCGGAAAAAGTGCTGGGGGCGCTTCTGCATTGTGCGGGAATCTAGCAGCATGATGCGCGCACGTCTTTTTACCGCGGTGATGGTTGCTGCTGCCTTTCTTCTGCCGGGTTGCGGCGTGCTCGGCTTCATGAAGCGCAGACCGGCGGCACCCGAGGCAGCACCCGAAGCAACCCTGCCGACATGGATCGGCCGCGTAGTCATGGTCGATACTGACCACCGATTTGCCCTGGTGGATACCGGGGCGCCGCTGAAGCTAAGCGCGGGACAGAAGATGATCGCTTTCCGGGATCGTCAGCGAACCTCCTCGCTCGTGGTCACCCCCGACAACCGTCCGCCTTTTTTGGCCGCCGAGATTTCCGACGGGGAGCCAGCTTTGGGGGATCAGGTTGCCCTCGACGAAAGCCGACCGCCTGAAGCGCTACCGGCGGATTGAGCGGCGAAAGACTTTGCTTGAAACATCTGGCGGGGCTTTAATCTGAGGTTTCTGATGAAAGTTTTCCGCGGCAGTTTTTTGGCAGCTCTGCTTGCCCTTATGGAGTTTTTTCCGGCGACGGCAAGGGCGCAGGATGCGGTGAGCACGTCGTTGGCGCCAGCTGCAGCCGTACCGATGTCATCAGGTATTATACCGACCCCCATGCCTTCGCCGCGCTTATCGCCCAGCGTGACGGTGACAAATGTTCCCGGATTGGACCCCCAGATCGAAGGGCAAATCGAGGTGGGTATTCCGGACCCGATGAAGATGACATTTTCGAATATGCCAGTGGTGGCGGAGCCCAAGATGGACGAGTCCCCTTCTCCGATTACCACGATCAAGTTGCCGCCAGCTAGCTCGCTCGAACTCAGCCTCACGCCTGACGCCAAGCGTCTTGGCATCGATGATGCCATCCGCACGTCCGTGACCAAGAACCCGGATATTCTTGCGGCCATCCAGCAGATCCGCCTGACCAAGGGCCAAGTTGTCCAGGTGCGCGCGGCATTGCTTCCCACTTTGCAGTCCGGCACCTCTTACCAGATCCAATCCACGCAACTGGCCAACCCAGGAATGCAGTTTGGATTCCAAAACCAGAACCAGACATGGAACGTCAACATCTCGGTCAACCAGTCGATCTGGTCGGGCTGGAAAAATCAGGCGGACTTCTCCGCCGCACGCTTGGCCAACGAGAGCGCCTTCTACTCCCTGCGTGAAACGATCGACAAAGTTGTCTCCGATACCAAAAAACTTTTTTATGACGTCATCTTCAACCGCGCGCTCATCCGTGTGCGCGAGGAATCCGTCGCCGTGCTCCAGTCGCAGCTGCAGGATCAGCAAAGCCGTTTCGAAGCAGGCACCGTACCCAGATTCAACGTGCTGCAAGCCGAGGTGGCGCTGGCCAACGCGATCCCGCCTGTCATCCAGGCGCGCAACGCGCTGCGTATTGCGCAGTTCTCTCTCGTCAAACAACTAGGACTCAACTACCCGAGCAATCCCTCGCAGGTGCCGGTCGATGTGATCGGTCAGCTTGATTACAATCCGATCGACATCAATCTAGGCGGCGCGGTTTTTGCCGCGCTGACCCGCAACCCTTCGCTGAAAATCCAGCGCCAGAACATTCTCATCGACGCGGAAAAACTGAAATCGGCCATGGCCGGCTTCCAGCCCACACTGAACGCGACAGCCGGCTGGCAGACGTTCAATATTCCAACCTCTTCCCAACTGGACGATACGGTCAACGGCTGGTTTTTGGGCGTGACGGGCAACTGGAATATTTTCGACGGGTTGGCCACGGTTGGCGCCACGCAAGCCGCCCGTGCGGCGCTGGAACAAGCCAAAATCAACTACGACAACTCCGCTCGCGGGGTGGAGCTTGATGTCCAGCGGGCAGTTTCCAATCTCATCGAGGCCCAAGAGGTCATTGACAGCCAGAGGGCCAACGTCACCCAAGCGACGGAGGCGCTGCGACTTTCCCGCGAGCGCTTGGATGCCGGGGCCGGAACGCAACTCGACGTCCTCAATGCACAGGTCTCGCTCTTGCAGGCACAGACGACCGAACTCGAGGGACGCTATCGCTACATCACCGCCTTGGCTGAATACAACCGTGTCCTCTCCCTTGATACCGTCTACGCCGACACCTTCGACGATCCGATGCTCACGGCCCGCGACCGTAGCCGCAACGATGCGCTCAATTCGACGGATAATCCAAATCCCGGTGTCCTTAACGGCGTTGTTCCGAAAAAGAACGAAACCTTGCGCGGTGACAAAAAGAAAAAAGCTGTTCTGTCACCTGCGGATAAAAAACAGACGGTCAAGACCCGCTGAGAACGGCGGCGATGATCGAACCCTTCCATCCGCTCGCTGCCGTCCCCGGCGTGAGCGCCGCCTTTATCCCTCGCGTGCCCGGAGTCGATGTGGCTACGGACCGCGCAACTGCGCTCTTGCGATTGGCCCCGGCCCATGCAGAGTTTTTGCGTGCCCACGGGTTTGCTCCGGGGCGCCTAGCCACCGCCGAGCAGATTCATCGCGATGCTGTCGCGCTCGCCGAGCGAGCTGAATGCCACCGTGGCGCGGATGGTTTGGTCACGGCTGTCCCGGGTTTGGTCCTCGGTATTTACGTCGCCGATTGCGCCGCAGTGTATCTGGCCGACCGTCAGGGCCGCGCAGCAGGCCTTGTTCATAGCGGCCGCGCCGGCACGGAAAAAAACATCACGGGTCATGCCATCGCGTTGATGCAAAAAGAATTCGGAGTCGACCCGCAAGATCTCATTGTGGAAGTGAGTCCCTGCATACGTCCACCGCTCTACGAGACCGATTTTGCCTCCCACATCGTCGCGCAGGCCCGTGAAGCCGGGGCGAAGGATATCCGCGACCTAGGGATCTGCACGGGTCGGGACACAGACAGCTATTATTCTTACCGGATGGAGCGCGGACAAACCGGCCGCATGTTGGGTCTGCTGTCGCTGACTCCATGATCCGACGCTTCGACGAGGATCGTCCGGAAATGATGGATGTGGCTACCGAGGCCACACCGGCTCTCGAGCGCGATTTGTTGAATCTTGCCTCACTCAACCAGCGTTTCGGGGCCATCAACACGGTCCTGAGCCAACTGGACCACTTGCTGAAAAAGCGGGCTCCGCTCCATATCGTCGACTATGGCACTGGCGGTGGCGACATTCCGCGCGCCATTGTTAGCAGAGCGCGCACCTGCGGATGCCCCGTTTCGATCACCGCGGTCGACCGCCAGAACCCCACCTTGCGGATCGCGGAAAAATTCTCGACGGAATTCCCGGAGATAACTTTTGTTTCATCCGATCTTCTGGAATATTCCGCCCGATCCTGCGACATCGCCTTGTGCAATTTGGTCTTGCATCATTTCGACGAAAGCGACGTGATCCGCCTGCTGCGGCGCTGGCGGGAAGTGGCCGAAGTCGCCGTGTTGGTAACGGACTTGCGCCGCTCCCGTCTCGCGCAGGCCGGGATTTTTGCGGTGACTGAAATATTTTACCGTGAGCCGATGACCCGTCACGACGCACGTTTATCCGCCGAGCGGGCATTCTCGTTCGGCGAAATGCGCCGACTTGCCCTCGCTGCGGGTTGGTCGGGATTTCTCCATCGCCGTTGCCCGGTGTTTAGGCAGCTTCTGTGGATGGAGAAAAACGCGTTACGTCGCTGAGTTCACATCCGCTCGGGGACGCCTATACCAAGCAATGCGAGCCCTTGGCGAAGGATCCGCGCGGTAGCCTCGCAGAGAACGAGCCGCGAATGCCGGGTGATGCCCTCCGCCTTCAGCACGGGGCAAGCCTCGTAAAATGCATGGAACGCGTTGGCTGTCTCGAAAAGATAGTTGGCTAGAAGGTTCGGACGAAATTCGTGCAGAACGGTTGGCACAATCTCCCCGAATTGCAGAAGTTTTTTAGCCAGAGCCAACTCCGCCGGATCGGCCAGTGATACTTCTCCGCCTGTGTCCAACCCGGTGCCGAGCTTCCGGAAGATGGATCGCACGCGCACATAGGCATTCTGCAGGTAGGGCGCGGTGTTGCCCTGGAGCGAGAGCATCTTCGACCACGAAAAAACGTAGTCGGTCATGCGGTGCTGCGAGAGTTCGGCATACTTGACCGCACCGATCCCGACCGTGTGGGCGATATGTTTTTTCTCTTCCTCGGGCAGCTCGGGATTTTTTTCATCGATCATGGCGCGCGACCGCACAATGGCCTCGTCGAGCACATCGCGCAGTGGGATATTGTCGCCCGAGCGCGTCTTCATCAATTTGTGGTCTTCGCCGAGGATGCTGCCGAATGCGATATGTTCCATCGCTGTTTCGATGCCCGTGCGGCGGGCTGCGGCAAAAACCTGCTGGAAGTGAAGTTGCTGCGGAGCACCGGCGACGTACCAGATGGCATCCGGTCTCCATCGCTCCCGGCGATACTCGATGGTAGCCAGGTCGGTGGTCGCATAAAGAAACCCCCCGTCGCTCTTTCTGACCAGACAGGGTTTGTCGGCGAGGGGAGGGATGTCGCGGAAGAAAACGCAGACGGCCCCTTCGCTCATCTCCGCGACACCCGAAGCGAGAAGTTTGTCGACCAGTCCACCCAGCGCCGCGTCGTAAAAGCTCTCCCCGAGTCGTTCATCGAAGCGTATGCCCAGTTGCCCGTAAATATCCTCGAATTCTGTCCAGGAAAGATTGACCAGCTGCTGCCAAATGGCGCGGTTTTCCGGGTCGCCCGACTGCAGCTTGACCAATTCCTCGCGTGCGGCGCGGTGGACCGCAGGATCGGCTTGTTCCAACGCGTTGACCTCGCGATAAAGGCGCGTCATTTCCGCAATGGGATTGCGCCCGAGCGCAGCGTGGTCGAGCAGATGTTTCCATCCGTAGAGCACCTTGCCGAACTGCGTGCCCCAATCACCCAGATGGTTGTCGGTGACCACCTCGTGACCGAGAAAGCGCGCAATCCTCGCAAGCGCATCACCCAAGATCGTGCTCCTGATATGGCCCACGTGCATCGGTTTGGCGATATTGGGTGAGCTGAAGTCGACAACAATTGTTTTCGGCACGGCAACCGGGGGAACCCCACAGCGCGTGTCGTCGACCAATCGCATCAGGCGCTGTGAGACCCACTCCGGCTTGAGGCGGAAGTTAAGGAACCCTGGTCCGGCGATATCCGGTCGGTCGCAAATATCCCCGCCGTCGAAATTCCTTGCGATTTCGGCGGCAAGTTCACGCGGATTGCACCTAGCTTCTTTGGCCAGCACCATGGCGGCGTTGGCTTGATAGTCGCCAAACCGTGTGTCGGCAGCCGCCACAACCTCGCCCTTCTCCACGGTCAAACCGCAGGCCGAGAGGGCCGCCCGCAGCCTTTCGGTCAGCGCGGCTTGCGGCGTGGCGTCCATTCAGCGTTGTCCGCCGCGGGTGGCAAAGACCTGCAGGATTTCCTGTGCATCGTCGGCCGATGCCAACTCGTCTCGCACCTTGCGGTCGTTGAGAAATTTGGCGATGGCCGCTAAGGTGCGGAGGTGCACCTGAAACTGGTCGCGGGGCACAATGAAAAGGACGATGAAGTGGACAAGCTCGTTGTCCAGAGAGTCGAATTCTATCCCCTTGGCCGAGCGACCGAAGGCCGCAACTACTTCACCGACGTGTTCCGACGAAGCGTGCGGGATGGCAATACCGAAACCGATGCCGGTGCTCATCGTCTCTTCGCGCTGGCGCAAAGCAGCCAAAATGCTATCTCGATATTGCGGCTCAATGCGTTGTAGCGACACGAGCAGGTCCACGATCTCAGTGATCGCCGGCCAACGCTCAGCCGTCTTCATTTCGGGAATTATCTGCCCGACCGTGAGCAAACTCGACAGGGTCATGCGTTTTGGATTTTCAGTTTAGCAGGCCTCCGGAAGCAAGAGCAAGGTTGATTTGCCGATGCCAATGCACCTGACACCGTGGAGGCAAGGTGGTAAAGGTGCCATCTGTGTTGCCCGAACTCCGCACGGAAGTCCCCGGACCGCGTTCTCGTGAGTATGCGGAACGTCTGCGCGCCGTGGAGTCGCGCAATGTAACCATGACCGGTGCAGATTGGCCGATTTTTTGGGAGCGTGCGGAGGGTGTGAATGTTTGGGACGCCGACGGCAATCGCTTCCTGGATTTTACCTCGGGATTCGGTGTCGCTGGTTTGGGCCATGGGACTTTGCCGGTGCGCGCAGCGCTCGCGGCCCAAGCGGACAAACTCATGCATGCCATGGGTGATGTGCATCCGGCGGGAGTGAAGGTCGAGGTGTGCGAGGTGCTCGTCAGGCTCACTTATGGACGTTGGGGATGTGCCGGAGGCAAAGTCATTTTGGGTAACTCCGGTTCCGATGCCGTCGAGGCGGCTTTGAAGACCTCGTTGCTGCACAGTGGCAAGCCGGGGGTGATTGTTTTTGAAGGCGCCTATCACGGGCTCGGCTACGGGGCATTGGAGGCTTCGGCTCTGGAGTTTTTCCGCGCGCCGTTCCGCCGGCAACTCGGGAGCTTTGCCGTATCCGTGCCGTTTCCTTATTGCTACCGCTGTCCTTTCGGGATTCGCGCCGGGTTCGCGCTGGAGGGAGCAGATTTTCCCAACTGCTGCTCGGGTTGCCTCGAGGAGTTGCAAAAACGGATCCGCGTGGAGATCAGGAAACGTGAAATCGGCGCGATTCTCGTCGAACCCATCCAAGGGCGCGGTGGCGATGTCGTGCCACCGAAGGATTTCCTTCCGCTTTTGCGCCGCATCTGCGACGAGGAAAAAATCCTCCTGATCGCCGATGAAATTTACACCGGCTTCAACCGCACGGGCCGCATCTTCGCCTGCGAGCATTCCGGCGTGGTTCCCGACCTGATCTGTCTGGGCAAAGCACTCACCTCCGGCTTTCCCCTCTCCGCCTGCGTGGGCCGGGCTGATGTGATGGATGCGTGGCCGGAATCGGCGGGCGAGGCGCTCCATACAAGCACCTTTCTCGGTAATCCGCTTGGTTGTGCCATGGCTCTTGCCTCGCTGCGCGAACATGTAAAACCGGAGACCGCCGAAACAGTCCGCGCCGCCGGTCGTCATCTGCGCGTCGCGCTCGAAAAAATCGATTCTCCCCAGATCGGCGATATACGAGGTACGGGTCTGCTGGTTGGCATCGAACTGGTGGATTCAGGGGGTCAACCCGATCACGCCGCGGTCGGGCGCTGTGTTCTTGCCGCTTTGCGCGAAGGCGTATTGCTTCTCGGCGGTGGCCGGTATGGAAACGTTATCTCCCTGTCGCCGCCGTTTTCTCTCCAGCCGGAGGAAACCGATTTTTTCGCCTCGCGATTGGCTGGGTGGATCGGCTCTGGCTAGTTTCGCCAGTCGAGCGCGCCCTTTTTGATGGCGTAAACGTAGCCGAAGGTCAGCACGGCAACAAAACCGGCCATGCTCCAGAAGATGACCGGACCCTGATGCGCCAAAAAGTCACGGTAGACGACAGCCCATGGATACATGAAAACGATTTCGATATCGAAAAGGATGAAGAGCATCGCCACTAAGTAGAATTTCACACTGAAGCGCGGTGCAGAGAGGTCCCGCACGGGCATGCCGCACTCGTAGGCCATATCCTTGTCGGGGTTCCTGCGTCCTGCCCGTCCGAGCAAGAGGCTGGCTACAAAGACAGATACGGCAAAGCCCACGGCCACCGCGACATGCAGAGCCAAAGGCAGGTACTGCTCGGTGAGCATCCGGGCTAGCGGGCGGGCGCGTCGGCCGATTCCAAGGCGTTGGCTAAGGAGGCTAGGCCGCGGTATTTTTTGCCAGTCTTCTTGACCATGCCACGGGAGACGAGGTTTTGCAGTTTCTCGTAAGCTCTCAGACGCAGCATCTCCTCGCCACCGCTGGCAGCATTGCGTTTGCGCAACTTCTCATGGACGAGGTCGAAGAGTTGCTTGAACTCGAAGGAAGTCTTTTTGGAAAGGACACCTACCAATTCCTCAGTGACCAAGTCGGGAAGGCGCCGTGAAAACGCACTCTTTCTTTGTATCGGCATAGCCTTTCAAATTAACAGACAGCCCAATTTAAGCCAGCGAAAACTTGGCTGGCCGAGCGAGAAGCGGGATTTCGCGATTTGAAGATCTTAGATTTTCGCGGTCCCTAGCAAATTCAATTCTGTAATCAAGTTGTTGACCGCCAATGCGATATGCTCTGTTCCGCTCTCGGGAGGCTGGCTTGGTTCTTTGTGGCCCCCTCCCAGCAAGCGTACGATAGCCTTGGGAGGGGCAGGGATGTCGTAGATATTCCAATAACGGATGCGCCCCGACCTTGTCAGGGCCTTGCCCAAAGATAAAAATTTCTGCTCAACCATCGGTTGGTGTTCCGCTCGACATAATGCGATGACCAGATCCGAGTCGGTCAAATCTTCGACATCCATGGTCAGTGGATTGCGCGGTTCGGAGGCGAGATGCTCCAGATTTGCCCTCTTCAGGTAGGCCTTCGCATGATCGGAAAGCCCCTTGAGATCGCCGGCCCGCAGAAGTCCGCGGGATTCCGCAATCCAAGCGAGGCCTGAAGTCTGGGCACCGTGGTTGAAAAGAATCTCCGCTAGTCTGCTGCGGTAATAGTTGCCGCTGCAAACGAAAATAAGCCGACGCGGTCTGGGGTGTTTCATCCGATCATTCCTTTGCTCTGCAACACTTCCGAATTTGCCTGCTCGCCTCGTAAAGCACAATCCCAACCGACGTGGCCAGGTTCAAGCTCCGCGCGCTCGCTTGCATCGGTATGGTGAGCAGATTATGCGCCTCTGCCGCGAGCAAACTTTCCGGCAAGCCGCGCGTCTCACGCCCGAAGACCAGATAGTCTTCGTCTGCAAACGATGCGCCCCAATAAGCCGCGCGGGCCTTGGTGGTGAGAAAAAAGAACCTTCCGCCCGTCGCTTCGGCGCGGAGAGTCTCGAGGGATGGCCACCGTCTGACATCGCATTGCCCCCAGTAATCCATGCCAGCCCGGCGCAGGGCCGCGCCGTCGATTGCGAAACCGAGGGGTTCGACGAGATGCAGGCGCGCGCCCGCCGCGAGGCAGGTCCGGGCGATGTTGCCGGTATTCTGCGGGATCTCTGGCTCGACGAGCACCACGTGCAGCATTTGGTCCTACGCCCCGTGCTCGTTGATGATGAGAGACTTCAACTCGGTCATATCTTCCATCGCGTAGCGCACCCCCTCACGGCCGAAACCGCTGTCCTTGACGCCGCCATAGGGCATGTTTTCCGTGCGGAAAGTCGGCACTTGGTTGATGAGGACGCCACCCACCTCGAGTTCATCGTAGGCCTGATACACCTTGGACAAGTCGGTGGTGAACACGCCAGCCTGCAGGCCGAACTTCGAATTGTTCACTGCAGCCAATCCTCCAGCGAATGTCTTGTGGGAGGCGAGCACGACGACCGGGGCGAAAGCCTCCTCGCAGGAGACGGCAACACCTGCAGGAACGTTCTCCAGCACGACCGGGTGCAGCAGTTGTCCTTCGACCTTGAGAGGAGTGAGCAGTTTCGCGCCCGCCGCCTCGGCTTCCCGGATCCAGGAGACGACTTTGTCCAGCGCGTCCTTCGTGATCATGGGACCAACCAGAACTTTTCCATCGCGCGGATCCCCCGCCACCGCCTTTGCGTGGACTTGCGCCAGGAACTCCTTCCGGAATTCCGCGTAGATTTCTTCGTGCGCAAAAATACGTTGGACGCTGATGCACGACTGACCGGCGTAGGCGAAGGCGCCGACTGCCATTTTGGCTGCGTGTTTTTTCCAGTCGGCGTCGGGTTCGACGAGGCACGCCGCGTTACCGCCGAGTTCGAGGGTCACATTCTGCTTGATCGCTTCACCTTTGAGCTTCCAGCCGACATCAACGCTGCCGGTGAAGGAAAGCATCTTGACGCGCTGATCGCGGAGCAAAGAAGAGACATGCTGGTGGCCGAAAGGAAGGAACGTAATCTGTCCGGCCGGCGCGCCGCAGGCGGCCATCACTTCGTCCAGCAAGAGCGCGCAG
>JBAXCT010000010.1:0-19302 GCA_037141375.1 Chthoniobacterales bacterium
TAGAGCAGTTGACTCTTAATCAATTGGTTGTAGGTTCGAGTCCTACCGGGTGCACATTCTCATAGTCAACGGGTTACGGGGATTCAGTGTTGCCTGACCCCCTCCCCGTACGAAATGGCGATTGAAATGTGAAGCCCTCCGCTTTTAGAGGGAGCAGAACGAATGAAACGGAGTCCATTCACTTGCCGAATACATCCCGCAGAGCGAGGTGAAGCCAAGGCGAAACGGCGAAATCGAAAGCCTCCACGACAACCTGCGCCCGATCAAAAAGCATGGATCGTGATGCAAGTTCGTTCTCTTCATTTTTGTCACAATCTCTGGCTGGATGAGATGGGTGCTAGCGCTCCATGATGTGAGCGCTTCAGTTCGGTCTTACATTGCCAGGTCTCTTTGGTATGGATTCACTAATTCCGCAACCCAGTCGTAATAGTCCTCTGGTGGCGTATTCTTTCCTTCTGGCCGTAGTCGCCGTGTGGAGCAGCCTTTTTTTTAGGCTATCTTACGTTTGGGATGCGTATGACCAATACTCGCATGGTTGGCTGGTTCCTTTTCTTGCGGCATGGATTTTTTGGCGTCACTGGGACGAGCGGCCTTCACCCTCGGCTTACGGTCGCTTGGGATCCTTTGTTGCGCTTGCAGTACTTGTTTTTCCCGGTGCCTTAGCCTTGCTTGTTTCCGAGTCGAGTCCTGATTGGCGGCCTGTTCTCTGGTTGTTAGCTGCCGTGGTTGTGGGGGCTAGTCTGGCGCTTTGTCAGATTGCTGGAGGTTCGGCTTGGCGGAAGTTCTTCGTCTTCCCATTTTTCTTTGCTCTTGTGTCGGTGCCGTGGCCGTTTGGCTTAGAAACATCGCTGACCTTTAATCTCAGCCTTTGTGCCACCGCAGTCACAACATTGATTCTGCAGTTTCTTGGCATCGTTGCTGACAGTAGCGGAAACACGATCACCTTGGGCGCCGCTGTGTTGGGGGTGGAGGACGCCTGCAGCGGCATTCGATCTCTCCAATCGAGCCTGATGGCCGGCCTTTTTCTGGGCGAGCTTTACCAACTTCGTGTAAAGTGGCGTGTTTTTCTCTGCTTGGCTGGAGGTTTGCTGGCGTACCTTCTTAATATTATCCGCCTGCTTTTGTTGAGCCTCGTCGTTGAGCTTGCTGGTTCCGAATCCATAGACAGATGGCATGACCCGGCTGGATATCTTATCCTGCTGATCACTTTGGCTGCATTGTGGCAGGTGTGCCGCGTTTTGATTGCCTTTCCCAGCGCTTTTAGGGTGGATGCTCCCCGGTCTCCGCTGGGTTTTTGCGGCGGTATTGGTCCGGCTTTTCCCGTTCTCGGCGTCGTCGTTATCCTGGCTGTTCCGTTGATGTTTGCAGCTACGGAGGTTTGGTACCGGTCTCGGGAGAGCGGCCTAGTGCAGGCACCTAGCTGGAGTGTTATTCCTGCGTCGTCAGAAACAGGGGTTGGTGCGGATCAACCTCTTCCTGCTTCAGTGCACAAGGCCTTGGGATACGACCAGGGTTTTCAGCGTTACTGGACCGACGAGCAAGGCAGGAATCTTCATCTGATTTACTTGCGATGGGAGGCAGGGCGACGTGCTCCCATGGCATCGGCACCCCATTTACCGGAAATATGCCAAACAGCCTCCGGTCGTGAAATCATTGCAAAGTCTGAACAGCGCTTGGCCTCGGTGAATGGTCTGCAAATTCCGTATTACCTTTACACGATAGAAAAATCGTCCATTCGGTTTTACCTTCTTTTTGTCCCCAATAGTGGCGATGGGCTGGACTCTTCGGCCGATCAATATGGCGTCCTAACGGAGGCAAGCGGTGACCACAGATGGGCTAGGCTTCGTTGGGCGCTGTGTGGGTTACGAAATGTTGGCCAACGATCTCTGCAACTTGCCTTGACTGGTGAGGATTCTGCCGCTGATGCCGAGAAGGAGATACTTGCCACCCTGCGAGGACTCCTTCGGCGAGATGACAAATAATCTGTCTTTGTCCCGACGTCTTAATCCTTGGCAGTAGCATCCAAATCTGTAAATAACACCATCCCCCTTATCACTATGCTTTTTTTCAAAAAAAACACCGATGAGCCTGAGCCCGAAGTTGTTGGAGTCAACGCCCTTTACTATCGGCGGTTATTCCTCATTGCAATTATCTCCACCGTTACCCTAGTCGGTTTGGGTTCATTGGCTTATTATATTTATGCAGGCTTTAGGGCGCAGCATTTGGCCCTTCAGGCAAAGCAAAATTTTGAGCAGGCAAATTACAATCTTGCTTGGCGCGAGATATCTCGCGCTTCTGCATTGAGGGCTGGCGACCCGGAGGTTTTGCGGGTTCTGGCCACGATAGAGTCAGCTTTTGGGCTTTCCTCCTCACTCGGGCATTTTGATGCTCTCGCGGCCCAAGAGAAGTTGACTCCGGACGAACTTGAGGCGCGCGCTTCTTCCTCAGCTCTCCATGCCGATGATCAACAATTCGATCGTTCGGTTGAGGAGCTCTCCACGGCGGGGCGAGCGGCCTCGGCTACCCAGATTCGTATTTGGCGCAAAGTACAGCGCGGTGACTTGGATGGTGCAATCCAAATGGCTCGCGGTGCTGTCTCAGCGATGAGCGATGCAGGGCTTAGACTTTCGCTGATTCGCCTGTTGCAGCAGAGGTTTGGAGGCGATGCAACCTCACTGCCTGCCAGCAAGACAGCTGTGGTTGCAGGTCAGGAGATCGTTGAATTGGTTGACTCCTTGCAGTCGACGGGTCAGGCGCAACAAGCATTAGCCATGGGCTTAGGGATGGATTGGGTTTCGCCTGAGGCATTGGACCGCTGGTCCGTCGCTGTTATGGACCACCCCCAAGTTGATCATCCGGCTTTGCTCTTAGCCGCCGGACGCATGTTGAAGACAGGGGTCAAGACACCTGTGCAGATGTATGACATTCTTGGACCTGTTTTTGCATCTGCCTCGGCTACCCAGAAGGCGACCTTTGCTCGCTGGCTTTCAGCTGTAGGTCTTCCCGCCCAGGCGCTTGCCCTCACCAATCCGGAAGAATCTGTATCTTCTACGCTTGCTTTCCAGGCGCGCGCGGATGCGTTGCTAGGTCTCAAGGACTACCGAGGTTTGATGAATGTGGCTGGAGCAGATTCTGTGGGTGGCGTCGACTCCGATGTCCGTTTCAGCGCCTTAGCTAGGGCTAAATATGGCCTGGGACAAAACGGTGAAAAGGCATTGTCTTCTGCAATGGCTTCGGCTGCCCAGGCTGGTCGCCTGAAGGCTGCGGTGCAACTCGGCGATAGCTTGGGAGCGTCTCATGTTGTTGATGAAAGCCTTGTTCACCTTTGTGGCGACTTGCAGGCAGCCTCCAACGCTTTTGCCTTAGCTCGTGATCGGTTTGGACGGCAGGGCAAATTTTCCGCCTTGGAGCAGGCTTATGCGCGAGCTCGCGAGGCGGCGCCTCTTAGCTTGGTCGTTTGCGATTACGCTCGGTACCTGAGGCTTTTGGCAGGAGAAAAAATTTCGCCTGAAGAAACGGCTGATGCGGTCTCAAAAGATCCCGCAAACATTACTCTCCGTACCACCCACGCTTTGGCTCTTGTCTCAGCGCAAAAACCAATTGAGGCTTTGCAGGTTTTCAATGACTGCGTGGCGAAAGTTGCCCAGATGACTCCGAGTGAGCAGGTCGCGATGGCTGTGGTGTTCAGCGCCAACGACGATTTCACGACAGCCATCAGTATCTCTCGAAATATTCAACCTTCTTTACTCAAGCCCGATGAGAAAGCGCTTTTGGAAAAGAGTAACTTGCCGGTTACCTCGCTTTAGCCACGGATTTCATTCTAGATAGCGTCGAGTGTGGCGGAATTGTAACACTCATCCACTGGAAGTCCGTCGCTTTGTGGATACTTTTTGGCACCTGACAGCTGAGTGGCTTGTCAGGTGAAGATGCGACCACATCACCACCCTCTCCAGCACCCATTGCAGCCCGCAGCTATTTCGGTGCGCCGTCTGGGCTTGCCATGGTGCGCGCTTGTAGTGTGGTTCACCCTCTTTTGTCCTGCCGGTCAGGCTGGTGATATTCTTCGCGGTGGCGCGACAAGGAGCAGCGATGCGGCGAAAGCAAGAAACCTATCCTCCGTCGGTCAGGCGCAGGCGCTGCGCGCGCGTGCCAACGCGCAGGATCGACTGGCCCAGACAACCCAAGCACTGCAGCGGATGCAGTCGGCCCAATCGGCGGCCCGTGCGGCGGCGCTTTCCGGGGCGGAAAATCTCGGGCTCAACCCCTTCACAGGTCTGCCGCTTTCAGCCGTTCCCGATGGATTGGGACCTGGCGCATTGGATTTGGACAAGGTGGTTCAGGGGGCGGGTCAACCGCTGCAATCCGGCAACAATGTCAATATTACGCAGTCGGAATCCCAAGCGGTACTCCACTGGAAGACGTTTAACGTCGGACGCAACACCACCTTGAATTTTGATCAGAGCAAGGGCGGTCAGGACGCCAGCAAGTGGATTGCGTTCAACAAAGTGACCGGCAAAGACATCGCCCCGTCCCAGATTCTCGGGAACATCAATGCCCAGGGCCAAGTCTACGTCATCAACCCCAGCGGGATTATTTTCGGGGGAAGCAGCCAGGTCAACACACGCACCTTCGTCGCCTCAAGCATCGCGATCAACGACAACCTGGTTCGCGACGGCCTGCTCAACAACAAGGATGCCCAGTTTATCTTTTCATCCATCGAGGTGCCGGGCGGCGATGGCACGCCGCCATTTGCTCCTGCACTACCTCCCGGCGGCCGCTCTGGAGATGTCGTGGTTCGGTCTGGCGCTCTCATCAAGGCTTCGACCGGACAGGATGGAGATGGGGGACGCATTATGCTTGTCGGACGCAATGTGCAAAATGCGGGCACCCTCGATACCCCTGCTGGGCAGGCCATCATTGCGGCTGGAGAGCAAGTCGGCATACGCGCCCATCCCTCAAGCGATCCGGGTTTGAGGGGGCTTGATGTCTGGGTGGGCAAGACGGATTTGTCGGATGACGGACTAGAGGCAAACGGAAAGATCGCCAACAGCGGATACATCCGCGCCCGCACTGGAAGCATTCAATTGGTCGGCCGAGAGATCAACCAAGGCGGTGTGTTGGAGAGTTCCACTTCGGTGAATCTCAACGGAAGGATCGATCTTCGCGCGAGCTACGGAGCGGTGGGGAATCCCGATTTCGATCGGATCGCCGACTCGGGGCAAACGCCGTTTCTCTCGCAGAAGACAGGTTCGGTCGAGTTTGCTGCGGGAAGTGTCACCTCGATTCTTTTGGAAACTGACGGGAAAACTCTTCCCGGCAGCAGTCTGGCTCAAAGCTCTCAGATCAACATCGAGGGCTTGGGAGTGCACCTCAATGGAGGTTCCATGCTTTACGCTCCAGGCGCTCGCGTTTCCGTTCGGGCTGGCCGCTGGCCCTACATTGAGGGGCAGCCTGTCCTCAGCCAGCAGTTTGAAAACGGCAGCCAGAAGTTTCTGCTCTCCGGCGGCCAAGTTTATCTTGATGCGGGTTCGTTGATTGATGTGAGTGGTTCGACTGATGCTTTCATTCCGCAGTCCCAATATCTTCTCCATGTGCAGATGCGCGGTTCGGAGCTGGCCGATTCTCCCTTGCAGAGGAAGACCACCGTGCGAGGACTTGATCTTTTGGTGGATCTCAGGCGGAGAGGAACCTACAGCGGTCGAGGCTGGGTTGGAACGCCTCTCGGCGATTTGACCGGGTATGTATCCATCTTGGATCGCGACATTGCCCAACTCACCGTTCGGGGTGGGTCGGTTGCCATTTCGGCGGGTGACTCGGTGGTCTCCGCTCCCGGTTCCTTGCTTGATGTGTCCGGCGGTTTCTCGACTTACGAGGCCGGCAAAGTCCAGACGTCCCGCCTGATGAGGAGCGGCCATTTGGTCGATATTGATGACGCCACACCGAATGTCTTGTATGAGGGGGTTTACGAGGGGTTTGGGACTCAAAGTTCGGCCAAGTGGGGCGTATCAAGTAAATATTTCCATCCGCTGGCTCCCCTCGGTGGATACTATCAAGACACCTATTATGAGGGTGCGGCGGCTGGAACCATTGATCTGACGGCTCCTTCCATTGTCTTGGGCGGCAAGCTCCAAGGGAATGTGATCAAGGGCCCCAAACAACAGGAATCGCCCCCGGCCTCGGGCAGCCTGCGTCTGGCCTTGCGCGGGGAGAAGGCGACCGGTCCCGAATTAAACCCGATCTTTATTCCACATTCCCCGACCCCACCCGAAATCCGTCTGGGACCTTCCGCCTCGTCTTTTTCCGCGTCACCGTACACTTTGGTGGCGGGCGAACCCTCCCCGCTGCCCGAGTCGCAACGCGACGTTCTCAATATCCCTGCGTCGCTTTTCGACGAGGAGCAGGATGGATTCGGCAATCTAGTCGTCGACAACCCCGATGGCGATTTTATCCTGAGTGGCTCCTTGGCTCTTCCAGCCGGTGGCAGCCTTGCGGTCAAGGCCAAGAATGTCCGGGTCTCGGGATCGATTGTCGCCCGCGGCGGCGATGTTTCGCTGAAGGCGTATAATTATTCCCCCCTGCTTTACAACGAACAGGCCGTCAACGGCGTCTTTGATTTTCCCCCGACGCCCGGGGTGCAGGCAAACCGCGGAGACATCGCGGTGGCGCAAGGATCCAAGATTGATGTCTCTGGCATGATGGTTGACGAGCGTCTTACGGCTCCATCGCCTGCCTTTCGCGGGCGAGTTTTGCATGGGGGATCTGTTTTGCTCGAGGGATACAATGTCCGACTCGCAACCGGTTCGCTTGTCGATGCTTCTGGTGGTGCTTACGCCTCACCGCGTGGCTCCTACACTTACGGGGACGCCGGTTCCATCGCTCTCCTCTCCGGCAAGGATCCTGACCTCGCCACTTCTGTCGGGGGCGAACTTCTGCTCGGTGGCTCGCTCCAAGCCTACTCCGTGAAGCGCGGCGGTTCGCTGCGTCTGCAATCCAACTTTATCCAAGTCGGAGGTTCCTCCGCACCGGCCAAAGGCATTCTTCTCAAGCCGGAGTTTTTCCAGCAGGGAGGATTTGCCGATTACACTTTAGTCGGCCTGGGAGGTCGCTCCGCCGAAGATGCGTTCATTCCCGCGGTGCGCATTACCGCAGGCACCGTCGTTCGACCCATGGCCCAATCGTGGTTGCACGAAGTTTATGCGCAGGAATTGCCCGGCCTGCGTCGTGGGATTGAGGATTACGTTCTTGCCCAAGGCGGAGCTTCGGTTCCGCGTTCCCATCAAGAGCAAATCTCCCGAGGCATCCGATCCATGGGGTCGGATTTCTTCCGCCCATTATTGGAGCAGGAAGGCGTGCGTTCCGCCGCCAGTCTTTCCCTGGTCGGTTTGGGCTTCAACGATAAGTTCACGGGTAATTCTCCCACTGACCTTTTGCTCGAGGGGCTCGGCCTCATCGATATGGAGCCGGGGTCACGCATTATTACGGATGCCGGCGCTTCGGTCAGCATGAAGGGCGATGTGGTCATCGTGGATGGCACCGTGATCGCACCAGGCGGCAAGATTGATATTCGTGGGGGCAACTCCTTTCGCCTGACTGATGGCAACTCGCCGATCGCTCTCCCGACGGTGCTCATCGGTTCCGCTGCAGACTTATCCGCAAAGGGTACGGTGGTTTACCTCCCCGATCTGTTCGGCCGCCGTTCAGGAGTTCTTTATCCGGGTGGATCCATCAACATTTCGGGAAATATTCTGGCCGAAAAAGGCGCTCTCGTGGACGTCTCGGGCACAAGCGCCACGTTGGATTTTCACCCGAGCCGTTTGGGCCCTGCGTATGCTTCCGTTCCATCGAACGCCGGCCTGACCACCACCCCGTGGGGCCGCAGATCGGTCAGCATCAAACTTGCTTCGGATGGCGGGCGCATTTCCCTCAGCGGATCGCAACTGCTCTTCTCTGATGCCTCGCTGCGTGGGGCGGCCGGGGGTGACGGGGCTTTGGGTGGAACGCTCGCGGTTTCCTCCGGAAATTATTACCTGTCGGGGGAATCCCGCTCGGGGGCTGACATCAACATGATCGTGCAGCCATCGGGCAGCGTGGTGGAGGCGGCCGGCGCGGCGGGCGAGGGTGATCGCCTGCGCGAGTTGCTGGCCAGCCCAAAGCCGGAGGATGCTGTGGTGACCCTTGTTGGTGCGGGTCGAAGCCAAAGGGGTATTGGCCTTTTTTCCATGGACGAATTCGATCGGGGAGGATTCGACAATCTCGACCTCGCGTATTTTTACAACGATGGGGGCAGTCCGATTCCCTTCGGAGGCAATTTGCGATTCACCGTTCCGACCACGATTAACGCGCGCGGCTATTTGCGGTTGGCGGGGGGCGGTGTGATCCAAACCGATAGCCTTCTCAGCTTGCGCGCTCCCTACGTGGCGATCGGTCAGCCCTTCCGCCAACCGCTCAACCCAAGCGAGACATTTCAGCCTTTCCGTTCTTTTGACGGCGCCACGGGGTCCACGCCGCAGGCCTTTGTTCCTCCATCGGCTGGGGATGGCATGCTTGATGTTGCAGCATCCCTTATCGACATCGGCTACATTTCCCTGCAGGGGATCGGTCGGGCCTCTTTGTCCGCTCCGGGTGGCGATATTCGCGGCAGCGGAACCTTTAATATGTCGGGGGACCTGACCTTGCAGGCCTCGCAGATCTATCCCGTCACGCTCGCAGATTTCAACCTTTTCGCTTACGACAATTCCATCACGGGTGCTGCCGGTTCGGTCACGATCAAGTCCGCAGGAACATCGATCGCTCCTCTCTCCGCAGGGGGGCATCTTGGGATTTTTGCCTCCTCCATCATACAGGGCGGAACTTTGCGTGCTCCTCTTGGCTCCATCACCTTGGGTTGGAATGGTCATGGCGAGCAGCCGGTCAACCGCGTCGTTGGAGCAGAACGGTCGGTCCCGGTGGCAGCTCAAGTCACGCTCAGTTCGGGCAGCCTCACATCAGTCTCCGCCGACGGCCAGACGATTCCCTTTGGTCTGAGCCCCGATGGAGTGAGTTGGATCGATCCCCGTGGAGTGGATGTGACGGTGAGCGGTCTGCCCGAACGCGGCGTCGCCATCTCAGCCGAGAATGTCACTACGGCAGCAGGCTCGCTGATTGACCTGCAGGGGGGCGGGGATCTGCTCGCCTACCATTGGGTTTCAGGGATAGGAGGTAGTGCCGACCTGCTCGGCAGCGCGGAGCAAGTTTGGTCGGCTGGCAATGATTACAACGCTGGCGACCTCGTTCTCTCCGCCGGCTCGACTTGGTCGGCCAGAGTCGATCTTGATCACACAGCATTTGCCGTTACTCCCCAGCCGGAGGCTGGCAGCTTTTACTGGTCGAAGGTTGCAGACTCTTACGCTATTGTGCCGGGCTTTACGGGGCGCTTCGCCCCATGGAACGAATTCAACACCAGTATTTATTCCGGCGCCCTGAGCGGAGACCCGGGCTATACGGCTGCCGGACTGCATTTGGGTCAGCAGGTTTCTCTGCCATCTCTTCCCGGCTTCGGTGGCGGGTCCTACACGTTGCTGCCTCGTCGTTACGCGCTTCTGCCCGGAGCCTTGTTGGTTATTCCTGACGAGGGGCATATGGTAGATAGCTCGTCAGTTATTTCCACCGAGGCACCATCACTGCGCAGTGGAATACAGTCCGGTGCTACGATACCCCTACAGGGAGGATCCTCTCTTGTTTCCGGTCAAACTTGGAATTCTTTCAATGCCGCGGGTCAGCAGTCTTTGCTGCAGGGGCGCTTCGAGGTTGTGCCTCCGGATGTCCTTGCGGCTCGTGCTTCCTATGATCGCTACAGCGCGAACTCTTTTCTCTCGGCCGCCGCCAACCGTCTCGGGTTAGTGCAAGCACAGCAACTGCCTGCTGATGCGGCGCGCCTGGGTGTTGAGGGTGCGAGAGGTTTGTCCCTGGCTGGCTCCGTTTCAGCGCGTGGTGCGGGTTTCGGGCGTGCGGCGGACATCGACCTCAGTAGTTTGTCGGAGATCCACCTCCTTGGAGCCGGAGCTTCTGCACCCGCCCAAGCTGCTGCCGTGCTGGATCTGACGACGCTCAGAGGCTGGGATGCGGGCAGTCTCCTCATCGGTGGCCTGCGCGGAGAGTCCGATGCTAAGGGAACATATGTCGATGTGCGCAGCCCGAAGATCAACTTGGATGGCCGGGCAACACGGCTCGAGTTTTCCGATGTGACGCTCGTAGCCAAGCAAGAAGTTTCGGTGCAATCCGGTTCTTCTATCGTCGCCTCGGGATCAATGAACGGCAACGCTGCGACATTGCAACTCAAGGGCGATGGCGCGGCTCTGAGGGTCAGCGCGGACCCTGCCGCTATGCTCACCCGCAGTGACCTGGGTGGAGGAAGCGATGCACAGCTGAAGGTGGGTGCGCAGGCCTATCTCGCCGGTGGTTCGGTCGTTCTTGATTCCTCTTCTGCGATGGAGATTGCGCCCTCCGCCACCGTCGATGCCTCCTCTCTCAGTATCAGCAGCGGCCAGATTTCTCTTTTGCTTGAACCGCAAACCTTGCCGCTGGCAGGCGAGGAAGTCAGCGGTCAATTGGTCCTTGAGGGCAATGTGCTTGCCCGAGCAGCTCAATCAGATCTGCTCCGCCTCTCGAGTTATCGCACGATCGACCTTTACGGAAGTGGGACATTCGGTGATGCAAGTTTGGCTCGTCTTGAGTTGCTGGGAGGAGGCCTGCGGGGTTACGGAGCCAAAGGAGGGATCGCCAGCGTTGCCGCAGGAAGTTTGCTTCTGGCCAATCCTCTCAATGTTTCTCCGCAAGCGCGTTCCGGTTCGGCGGGAGATTTGCAGTTGCAGGTCGGCCAAATCGAACTGGGGGCGAATTCCTTTGATCTCTCAGGTTACCAATCCATCAGCGGGGAAATCTCGGGCGGCATTTTGGCTGTATCGGACGGAGCTCTGTCGACAAGCGCTTCTCTTTCCTTGACTCTTCCGCTGCTGACCGGCGCTCAAGGCGTCTCCTACCAAATCCAATCGGATGGGCAACTCAAGCTTCTCTCCTCGGCTACGGCTACGATTCTGAGCCCGGGCATTGGTTCCCGCTTTGATCTCGTGGCGGACTCGCTCAAAGTCTCCGCCCCCATCCTTCTGCCCTCGGGTTCTCTCAGCATGACAGCGAGAAAAGGGGACATCGAGGTGGATGGTGTTCTGAGCGTAGCCGGGGCCGCCCGTCAATTTTTTGACGTGACCAAGTATGCCGACGCGGGCCGCATCGATCTCACCGCCTCGCATGGTCTGGTTTCGTTGTCCGCGGGAAGCTCCGTTTCCATTGCCGCCGATTCTCGCGGCGGGGATGCCGGTGTTCTCACCATCAAGTCGCCGACTGGCCTTTTCGAACTTCGTGGCAAGATCTCTGCCGGTGCAGGCCTCAATGGCACAGGTGGCTCCTTCGATCTCGATGCTGGGTCCCTCGCCAATTTTGATCTGCTGATGAAAGACCTCGACGCGGCTGGAGCCTTCACCCGCAGGGATCTACGGGTTCGCCGCGGAGATGTTGCCGTGAGTGGTTCGGTGCGAGCCCGCGAATTTTTTCTCTCCACCGATGGAGGTAACATCGACGTATTCGGGAAGATTGACGCCTCTGGCCCCACAGGAGGACAGATCGCGCTGAACAGTTCAGGCAATTTGACTCTGCACAGCGGTTCGGTGCTGAATGTAGCGGCTGATGACTTCAGCAATGCAGGCAAAGGTGGTCACATCTCGCTGGCGGCCGGCAGCGCGGTTCAAGGGGTGGCAAACGAGAGCGCCGTACTCGACTTGCAATCCGGTTCAAAGATTGACTTGTCGGTCGCCTCGATCGTCCCCGGAGGCTACCAAGAACCCGGCAGCAGCGCCTTCTACGGCCGGTTCGAGGGGACACTTTCATTGCGCGCCCCGCGCACGGTCGACGGCATCCGTTTGAACCAGATCGGCAGCGAGATTACCGGAGGATCCTCCATTCTCGCCGAGGCTTTCCGTGTTTATCAACCGGCCGGGGGCCTTTTGAATATATCCACACGCGACGAGATGAATGGCGACAACATGGCCTTCATGGACGCCTATGAAGCTAGCATTCGCAGCGGCTTGCTGGGCTCGGACAACCTTGGTCTGGGACCGCTCTTGGTTCTTGCTCCAGGCGTAGAGATGGTGAATACGTCCGGCGATCTAGTCTTGGGACTCGCCAACAAAACCGGATCAACCAATCCCGAGGCCCTATCCGACGCCGACTGGGATTTGTCCGGCTTTCGCTACGGCGCAAGGCAAGCACCCGGTGTCCTGACCCTGCGCGCGAGCGGCGACCTCGTTTTCAATAACGCCTTGAGCGACGGGTTTACTCCGATTGAGAAAAATACTGCTACGACCTACGCGGACAATGGTCACTCGCTGATGTGGTTGGCCCCCCTGCAATCCCTTAGCGAAAATCTGCCGGTTAACCTCCAGTCATGGAGCTACAATTTGGCAGCGGGTGCTGATCTTTCCGCCGCCGATCCCCTGCAGGTCTTGGCCGTGGATTCCTTGGCTTCCGACAAAGGATCCGTTTTGGTCGGTGAGTTTTTCAGCTCTGCCGTACCAAACACATCGTCGACTGGCGCTGCCGCAGGCATCGGGCCGCTCGGACAGACTGTGGATACCATTCGCATCAATACAGCGAACAACAATGCGGATCGCGGCACGAGGTTTGAGGTGATCCGCACCGGAACGGGTTCCATTGATGTCGGCGCCGGCCGTGACATCCAGTTGCGCAATCCTTTTGCCACGATTTATACCGCTGGCGTTGGCTTTCCTGACCGGAACTCCGTTTTCGAGGCCGATGATTTCTCTTTGCCTGTCACCGCCCCGCGCAAAGATCCCGATCAAGGGACGCTGGGGGCCGCCCAGCAGAAATATGAGGCTTACTATAGCATCGCGGGTGGCGATCTGCGGCTGAGCGCGGGGTCCGATATCGGCCGCTACTCTATCGACTCCAATAAAAAAGTTGTGGTTGATGCCTCCCGCCAGTTGCCAACGCACTGGCTCTATCGACGTGGTTTGATCGATGGGGACACCGGACTTTTTGCGTCGATTGTCTCCACGGGCCTGCAGCCTAACTTCACCGACCCTTCTGCTTCGACCACTTGGTGGGTCGATTACAGCAACTTCTTCGCCGGCTTTGGCGCGCTGGGTGGAGGTGATATCAAGATGCGGGCCGGCCGTGATTTGATCAATGCCGATGCGGCCATTCCAACCAGCGCTAGAATGGCCGGAATCGATCCGACGACCGGGCTCAACCTCGCCCCCTCCGAGATGAAACTGCAGGAGACGGGTGGTGGAAATCTTACGGTCGAGGCTGGCCGGAATGTGGATGGAGGCAACTACTATGTCGAGAAGGGCAACGGGAGTCTCTTCGCCCGCGATGAAGTCACCAGCAATGAAGCCCGTTCCATCTCACCGGGCGCTTTGTCCGGCGCGGGACCGTTCGATCCTTTGACTTGGCAGGCTGTGTCGCTTTTCGGCGGCCGCGTCTCCTTCGATGTGGCCGCGCGGAGCGATGTTTTGCTCGGACCCGCGACGAGTGCCTTCATGTTGCCGCAGGGGCTCAACAACAAGTTTTGGTATAAAACCTTGTTCGACACCATGGGCTCTGGCTCTTCCTTGGATGTTGCTTCTTTCGGTGGTGCGGTGACGCACCGCCTCGCTGTTACCTTGCCGGATAGTAGCAGCGCCCCGACCGCCCTCTCTGCTATTTATCGCCAAGGGGGCGCAGGCTCGAAGTTTTCCACCGGCTACTATCGGCCTTGGCTGCGGTGGTCTGAGGGAAAGACGGACAATCTGCAGGCGCTTGGTTCGGTCAGCTTTCCGACGCTGCGCAGCACCGCTTTTGGTGGCGACGTCTCGGTCGTGGGTCAACTGAACCTCTTCCCTTCCGCCTCTGGCACGCTTGAACTCTTGGCTTCCGGGGCCATTCCCGGTTTGGGTGCTTCGGGTGTCACGACGGCTGGCGGATCGACCGTCGTTGCATGGACTGCGGCTCGCCTGAATTTGTCGGATGCCAATCCTTTCAGCTACCCCGGGATTGCCTCCCCGTTTGGAATCCAACAGGCCGCCGGCGTCACCTCCTTCCTTAGTCTGCTGGTCACATCGGCGAATCTTTATCAGCAAGCCTCGGCTCTTTTCGCTGAGACCGGTTCCTATTCCGGACCTTCCAGTTTGATCGATGTGAAGAGCGCGCTCCACGCGCCGACCCCGCTGCATGCGGGAGACCAGTCGCCGGTCAGGCTTTACGCGGGACAAGGTGATCTCGCCGACCTCACCCTCTTTTCCTCCAAGAAAGCAGCGATCTACGCGCAGCGTGATATCTCCGATGTCGCCTTTTACTTACAACACACGTCCGAAGCAGATATTTCCTACATTGCTGCGGGGCGCGACATTATTCTGTTCAACGAGAATGCCGCGGGTCGCGTTGTGGCCGACAACCTCGCGGCTGGTAATGTGATCGTGGATGCCGCAAATCCCACGACGGTTGCCGGTTCAGGCGGCGTTCCTGTTTCCACCAAGGCATTGGCTGGAGATATTTCCTTGGGGGGCGGAGGAGTCCTGCAGGTGCTCGCGGGCCGGGATCTCGACTTGGGATCGGGAGCCAATTTTGCCGATGGTACCGGCTTTGGTCTCACCACCATCGGACGCGCGCGCAATCCCTACCTCCCTTTCGCTGGTGCGGCCATCGTGGCCATGGCTGGAGTGGCTAGTCAGGATGGACCCGCTCTCAGTCTCACTCGAAGCACGCTTACCTTCAGTTCGAGTGACGAGCATGAGGCTTTGCGCGAACTCGATGAACTGTTTGTGTCTTTGGTCAAGGAGGGGGTACAGGCCGCCACCTCCGGTGACTACAGTGGTGCTTATGCTGCGGTGGAAAAGATTTTTCCGGCTAATCTCGCCAATGCGGGGAACCTCTACACAAGGGCGCGTGACATTCGGACCAGCAGCGGAGGTTCTATCACTCTCGGCACTCCGGGCGGCGGACTCACCATGGCTTCGGATATCTTTGGCAACCCCGCCACTCCACCGGGCATTGTCACTGAGTACGGGGGTAAAGTCTCCGTGCTGGCCAAGAAATCCATCGAGATCGGGCGGGCCCGCATATTCACGTTACGTGGAGGTGATTTGACCGTATGGTCTGCGGAAGGCGATATCGCGGCCGGCACCTCTCCCAAGACCGTCGTCACAGCCCCTCCGACCCGGGTGGTTTTCGACCCGAACTCCGCCGCGGTTCAGACCGATCTGGGCGGCTTGGTGACCGGGGGAGGACTTGGGGTCCTTGCCTCAGTGGCAGGAGTCAAGCCGGGTGCCGTCACCCTGCTGGCGCCCCTCGGAACAGTCGATGCAGGCGATGCCGGCATCCGCGCGACCGGGGATATCGTCATTGCGGCAGCCAAGGTTCTCAACGCGGACAACATAGCCGCTGGCGGCAAATCGGTCGGCGTGCCGGCTCCGCCTCCTGTCGTGGCTCCCAATGTTGGTGGATTGACAGCAGCTTCATCCAGTTCGGCAGCAACTTCCACGGTCGCCTCCAGCCTTGCCCAGAAATCCCAACAACAGCCGTCCGCGGAGGAGGCCCCACCATCCGTTATTGCTGTGGAAGTGCTGGGATATGGCGGGTCCGAGCTTCCTCGCGAAATAAACACCGGCGGCAATCGGCAAGGCGGGGGGCAGGCCACCCTCGGACTGCTTTGATTCCTGCTTGCTGCCCAAGGCTGAACATAAGCCTTCCAATGGCGATAGCCTCCGCTTCGTGCACCGGCAAGCTGTCTGTTCCCGCCGTGTTGTCCGGGCGCGTGAACGTCGGCGAAAGTGACAAAAAGTTTACCTTAAAAGCATTGGCTTTGCCCCGCACGCGCATATTTTTGCACCGGAATCACCCATACAAATCAACCACCCTTAAATCCATCATTATCATGAAACCCATCACTAACACCCTACGCCGCCTTGGCGTGGCTTCCTGCCTCACCCTCGCAGCAGTTGCCAGCGCCTCAGCTGCGGTTGACACATCGTACGAGGAAAATGATCTCCTCCTGTTTTTCCGCAACCCCAATGGTACCAGTGGGCAGAGCAGCATGGTGGTCTCCTCGCTCGGTAGCACCTACGGCGTCTTTCGGGCCGCAGCCACCCCGGGCGACTCGAGCTATGGGACGACCATCAGCTTGGGCAATCTGAATTCCCTGCTCACCACCACCTACGGAACGAATTGGACCAGTCCTAACGGTAATCTTTTTGTCGGCGCTAACGGGCAGAATGGCTCCACTGTGGGCAATGCCACGTCGGTCATTGAAGGCGACTATGCCAGAACCTTTTATGTCACCCGAGCCCGCAACGGGGCAGGCACCTACGGGACCGCGAATTCAGCAAACATGTCCATCGCCACCGCCACAACGACCATCCCGTCAAATATTCAAGGCGCCAATAGTCCAGCTATCAACATTACGGTGCCCGGCACATTAGAAAATTCTGGAACTACTCTCGACACATGGAATCCACTCACCTCGCAAAATATCGTGAGCCAAGCCTATGGCGCTATTAACAACGGAATTGTGGGCGCTGTCTCTTCGACTACTTTCAACTTCGGCAGCATCAACAACGTGGCCGCCGCCTTGGATCTGTGGCGCGTGTCCCCCAGCCTCAACAACAGCGGCGATAATACAGCTTGGCAAAACACCTACAGCATTGCTTCTTCTTATGGCGGAGGCTCTGGTGCACAGACCAAGCAATATGGCTGGTTTCTTGGAACTTTGACTCTCAGTCAAAATGGTGACGTCAATTTTGTTGGCGGCGACGGCGTCCCAGTGCCTGAGCCTGGCACATACGTGACCGCGGCGCTCTTGGGAGTTGCGGCCTTCCTCCGCTGGCGTAAACGCGCCGCAGTCCTTGGCGCAGCTCAATAACTCTATCGCTACCGAAAACACCACACCCATACCTAAAACAAACCAAAGAAAATGAAACCAAGGAACATCCTCAAAGCGGCAGTTTTGCTTGCCCTAACATCATCTGCCATGGCGGATGCAACCATCGACGTGACTGGAGCCACAGCCTTCCGGGCCACAACACTGCAAGCCATTTACAATGCCTACGCATCGGTCGCCAATGCGATCACCAACAGCGTCTTCAACACGTTCAATGTCGCCTATGACTTCACCGGTAACAACAGTGCGACGATGATCAAGGCGAACGTTGTCACCTTCAAGGGGAGTTATCCGGGCATTACCGGAACTACAGTTATCCGCTGTTCGTTCAACGGATCCGTCGAGGGCCTCAAGGCCATTGCGACGACCAACGAGCCTGCCTCGTTCCTGACCGCCGCAGCCGTGACGAACTCTGGAACTTTCCAGGGTGGAACCACCACGCCGACGGAGAGCGTTCGCCCGAAGTTCGCTTTCTCGGACGTCCTGCAGGCCAACACACCGGTGACAAACTCTCTCAATCCTGAGAGTCCAGCTGTAGGGGTTGTGACGTTCATGCCGATTGCCAACAATGGTGCTCCCACGGACTTGAGCAACCTGACGCAGCAACAATTGCGCCAGCTCGTCAACGCGGGGATTCAGCCGCTGTCCCTTTTCACCGGCAAGACCAATGACGCTCGCAACGTCTATATGGTCGGCCGTAACGACGGTTCGGGCACCCGGACCGATTATCTCCTCGAGTCTGGATATGGCGCGGCGAATACCGTTTCGCAATACGTTCCTCTCTTCAGCACCAACGGGACCAACACTTCGTCCGGTACCAACGCTTACGGAGTCACCAACCCAGGGCAAATCAAGGCTCTGGTTCTTGTCCCAGCTAATGGCCAAGGTTCCGGCATTGTCAGCAACACGGTGTTTGCCTCGGGCACAAACAAGATCACGCTCAACACCAATAGCCCCAACTACCGGTACGTTTATTCAGGAAACATCATTACCGGCACCGGTATCGCCAGCGGCACCAAAATTGATGCCCTCGCCACAAACGGTGCGACCAATGGTGTGATCACTCTCTCCAAGAACACCACTGGAGCAGGGACCAACAAAGTCACGATTAACGGTGCGGTTCCTTACAACACCGGGTCCACCAACTACGCGTCCACAATCTGGGGCAACTCGGCGGCTGGTAATGGTGGCTACAGCAGTGGCAGTGGTATCGCCACGCTGTTCACCTACCGCTCAACCAATGTGAGTCTTTGGGACCCGGCCAGCAGCAGCGTCACCGCCAGCAACCAGAATGTTGTTTTGGTCACCTATCTCTCGACTTCGGATGCACGTACTGCAATTGCCACCAACACCATAGCACGTGGACTCAGCTACAACGGGGTTGCAATCACTCCCATCGCCACCAGCGGTAGCTACAAATCTTCCGGCTTCAGCCAGGCTGATTATGACAAGGTCACGACAGGAGCTTATTCGGCTTGGAGTTTCCAAAACTTATATTACCAAGGCACCCTGACAACGGACTTAGAGACGTTCTACAACACGCTCACCGGCACAAATACTGGATCAATCACGGCAACCCTCGGCTCGACTGCCAATGGTATTCCGACGACCGATATGCTCGTATCGCGACCCGACGACGGCGGTCCCATCACGGGCTCGCTCTACTAAGTAGGTCATCTTCTGAAGAAGGGCTCCGAGTTCTTCACCCGGGTCGGCACCGCAAGGTGCCGACCTTTTTTTACCTGCAGAAAGTCCTAGGTTACAAAAAAGACACCGAAAACAAGTGGTGGCCCCGCTCCGTTTCTCCTAGAGTGCTGACAACCTTCTTTATGAGAACCTCTCCAACTCCCGTGCTCAAAATTTCCAGATTCCCTCTCGTCACGGCCTCTGTGCGACTGATGAAAATGCTTGTCCTTTCTGCCTTGGGGCAGGCTTCCTTCAGCGCCTCGGCTCAGGTTGATTCGGCGTACTACGAGAACGATCTCCTGCTGTTCTTCCGCAACCCCAATGGGGCGAGCGGCCAGAGCAGCATGGTGGTCTCCTCCCTAGGCAGCACTTACGGAGTTTTTCGTGCTGCGGCCACGCCCGGCGATGCCCTTGCCAACACGGTTGTCAGCTTGGGTAATATCAGTACGGTGCTCGAGCAAACCTATGGCACGGATTGGACGAGTCCCAACGGCAGCGTTTTTGTCGGCGCTAACGGACAGAATGGCTCCACTGTGGGCAATGCCAAGTCGGTCATTGAAGGCGACTATGCCAGAACTTTTTATGTCACCCGAGTCCGCAACGGGGCAGGCACCTACGGGACCGCGAATTCAGCAAACATGTCCATCGCC
>JBAXCT010000011.1:0-19138 GCA_037141375.1 Chthoniobacterales bacterium
GCGCAGGAGGCCGACGCTGCCGGCAGCGGAGAGGTGCTGGCAGTGGATGGGTGTTCCCGTCACCTCGGCCAGCAAAGCGTCGCGAGCCACGATGATTTCCTCGGCCATGCGCGGCCAGCCGGCCAACCCGAGGACCGTGCTCCAGTAGCCTTCGTGCATCATGGCTTCGGCTCCAGCCATTGAGGCATCTTGGCAGTGATCAAGCAGAGGCAGTCCGAAAAGGCCGGAGTATTCGGCCGCGCGCCGCATGACCTGATGGTTTTGCACGCAACGTCCGTCATCGGTCACCGCGACGATGCCCGCCTTGGCCATCGCGCCGATAGAGGCAAGCTCCTCCCCGCGCGAGCCGACCGTGATCGCACCGGTGGCAAACACGTTGACCACGCCGACCTCCGCCGCGCGCTCGGACATCCACGCGATGATGCCCGGATGATCGGCCACCGGGCTTGTGTTGGGCATGGCCACCACGGAGGTGAAACCGCCGGCCGCCGCCGCGCGGGTTCCGGTCTCGATGGTTTCTTTCGCGCTTTGTCCCGGTTCGCGGAGGTGGACGTGCATGTCGATGAATCCGGGGCAAACGACAAGTCCCCGCGCATCGATCTCGGTCGCGCCCCCCGCGGGCGCATCGGCAACTTTCCCGTCAGCGATGAAAACATCACCGACTGTATCGCGTCCGGAGGCGGGATCAATCACCCGGCCGCCACGGATATTGAGCGAATTGTTCACAGACTTTCCTCCCTCCCCACCGAGGCGCACAGATAAAGGATCGCCATGCGCACCGCGAGCCCGTTGGTCACCTGGTCGAGTATCACACTATGGGGACCATCGGCCACCGAGCCGTCGAGTTCCACCCCGCGGTGGATCGGTCCGGGATGCATGACAAGAGCGCCCGGCTTCAACTTCTCCGCGCGTGCGGCGTTGAGCCCGAAGAGAGCGGCGTATTCCCCCGTGCCGGGGAAATATCCCGCCTTTTGCCTCTCGTGCTGGATGCGCAAAAGGTTGACCACATCCAACTCGCCGAGCACCTCGTCGAGATGGTGGCTGATGCGCGCGCCGAGTCGCTCGAACTCGCGAGGCACGAGGGTGGGCGGACCGATCAGAACAACTTCGGCCCCCAGCTTTTTCAGGGCCCAGATATTCGATCGGGCCACGCGGCTGAAACGGATGTCGCCGACGATGCCGACCTTGAGACCGGCGATATCACCAAGCCGCTCGCGCATGGTGAAAACATCGAGCAAACCCTGCGTCGGATGCTCGTGCGACCCGTCGCCGGCATTGATCACCCCGGCCCGGAGACGCTCGGCCAGAAATTGTGGCGCACCGGCGGCAGAATGGCGCAGCACGATGAGGTCGGCAGCCAGCGCTTCAAGATTTTTGGCCGTGTCCTTGAGGCTTTCTCCCTTGGTGAGGCTGGATGTCGCGGCGGTGATGTTGACGACATCCGCACTGAGTCGCACGCCGGCGAGTTCGAAGGAAGTCCGGGTGCGCGTGCTGGCCTCGACGAAAAGATTGACGAGGGTCTTGCCTCGGAGGCTGGGCACTTTTTTGAGGCGCCGCTTGCCCACGCCCTTGAACTCCGCCGCGGTGTCGAGGATGAAGCTGATTTCCTCGGCGGATAGCTCGGAGAGCGTCAGCAGATCTTTGCGTGTCCAGTTCACAGTTCGAAGACCCCCTCCTCTCCGTCGTCGGTCTCGGCCAAACGCACGCGCAAACGGACCTCCGGAGCAACGGAGAGTTCCAATGCCGAGAAGTCGGGCCGCACCGGAAGTTCCCGACCCCCGCGGTCGGCCAGGACGGCATAAAAAATCCGTTTGGGCCGCCCGAAGGCAAGCACCGCCTCCATGGCGGCGCGCGCCGTCCGTCCAGTCTGCTGCACATCATCGACAATGACGATGCTCCAGTTCTCCAAGTCGAGAGGCAACTCGGTGCCGCGCAGGGGCGCCACACCGGAACGCAAGCCGAGGTCGTCGCGATACATCGAAATGTCAACCGTGCCGCAGGCCACCTGCATGCCCGCGAGTGCGAGCGCCTTCTGCAAGCGGACAGCCAGCGGCACACCGCGGGTCGGCACACCGGCCAGAAACACCGAACCCTGATTGCGCAGCGCTGCGGCAAGTAGGCCTGCCAGCTTCGCTACGGCCTCAGCGACACCGCCGGCATCCACGATTTGTCGGGCCTCGCTGCTGGTCATTCCGGCCAGTATGCCACAAAGACCGACCTCCCGTCACCAAAACGGTTGCTCAAGCTTTGGTCAATGCCGCGCGAGTGCGGTTGGTACGCCAACCGCCACGGTAGCGCATGACCCAGTCAAGGAGAGCCTTCTCAAAACCGATATCATGGCCCACTTTCTCGCTCTCGATCCACTTGTGACGCAAAATTTCTTCCCGCTCAGCGACAAACTCACGATAGAGCATAGAGTTGCGCACGAGGCTAACACCATCGTCGTGGGGGGTATCCATGTCTGTAATAATTAGCACAACAGGACAAAAAGGTCAAGTCGCCCCAGTGTCTTCACAGGGACAAAGGGTTTACGCGGCGGCCAGTTCTGTCCGAAGTTTTTCTGCCATGGTCATGAAGACGCGACCCACGGTGCTGTCCTGCGCCCGCGCCACGACAGGCATTCCGGTGTCCCCGGCTTCGCGCGTCGCCATGTCGATGGGGATCTCGCCCAACAATGGGACACCGAGACGATCCGCCTCCCGCTGCCCCCCGCCCCGTCCGAAGATGTCATAGCGCACGTTGTCGCTCGGGCAGATGAAATGGCTCATGTTTTCCACGATGCCGAGCACCTTGACATTCGTCTTGTGAAACATGGCCACCGCCTTGCGCGCGTCGATCAACGCCACCTCCTGCGGCGTCGTCACCACCACCGCTCCAGCCAGAGCCACCGTCTGCACCACGGTGAGTTGGATGTCCCCCGTGCCGGGCGGCAAATCGAGGATGAGGAAGTCCAGTTCTCCCCAATCGACCTGACGGAGAAATTGCTGCGTGTAGCGCGTGACCATTGGGCCCCGCAAAACAGCCGGCGTGTCCGCATCGGTGAGGAAACCCATCGACATCAATTTCAACCCGTAGCGTTCGATCGGAACGATGCGGTTGTCCTCGGTAGCACAGGGTTGCTCCGTCGTGCCGAACATCAGGGCGATACTCGGACCGTAAAGGTCGCAATCGCACAGACCGGTGCGCGCGCCCGAAAGGCTGAGCGCCTGGGCGAGGTTCGAGGCGACTGTGCTTTTGCCCACACCGCCCTTGCCGCTGGCCACGGCGATGACGTGCTTGACCCCCTCGATCTTCGTCGCGCCCGGTGAGGAGGCCGCCGGCGGCTTTTTCAAGTCAACGAGCACATGCGGCACGCGCAAGCCGGGCAAAACGGCGAGAGCCTCCATGCAGGCCCGGTGGATCTGCTGCGCAATCTTCGGGTCCTCCACCGCGAGCGAAAGCTTCACGAAAACCTCATCGCCCTTTACCTCGACCGATTCGAGCAAGCCGAACGACACGATGTCCCGGCTGAAGCCCGGATATTTCACCGCGCGCAGTGCATCACGTACATTGTCCGCCGTCAGTTCCGCCATAAGCCCCACATCATCCGCCGGGCGGCTCCACCTCAAAAGGATTTTCGCAGATGGCTCGGCAAAAGGCCCAGCGCCTCGCGATATTTGGCCACCGTGCGGCGCGCTACGGCAACACCCTCGCCCTGCAGCAGTGCGACGATCTGCTGGTCGCTCAGCGGCTTGCGCGCATCCTCCGCGCGGACGAGCGCGGCGATGGCGTCCTTGACACTCGTGTTGCTCATCTCGGTTCCGTCCGCGGTGCGGTAACCGGTGGTGAAAAAGAAGCGCATCTCGAAGAGACCCTGCGGCGTGGCGACAGTCTTGCCGGCGATCGCGCGGCTCACCGTCGTCTCGTGCACGCCGACCACCTGGGCGACCTGCCCCATGGTCATGGGCAGCAGCGCGGAGACCCCCTCCGCGAGAAAGGGCCGCTGCCGCGCCGCGATCTCCCGCGCGATGGCCAGCACGGTGTGTTGCCGCTGCTGGATGCTGCGAATGAGAAATTTCCCGCCGCGGATCTTGTCGCGCAGGTAGGTCCGCACCTCGGCATTGCCGCCCGACTCGCCGAGCAGGTCGCGGTAGGAGCGGTTGATGCGCAGACGCGGCACGCTGTCCTTGACCAGCGAGACAACGAACTCGTCGCCGACTCTCTCGATGACGACATCCGGAGCCAGCACCTGCGCGGGTTCCCCGGCGAAGGCGCGGCCGGGTTTCGGGTTGAGGCGGGCGATGACCGTGCCCGCTTCGCGCACCTGTTCCTGACTCACGCCCAGGGCCGAAGCCATCTCGGCGAATTTTTTGCGCCCGAGCATTTCGAGGTGATCCTTGACGATGCGCGCCGCCGTGCTCTGCTCCAAACCCAAACGCGCCAGTTGCAGGTCAAGGCATTCGGACAGATCGCGCGCCCCCACGCCGGGCGGATCCATGGCCTGCAGCAGGGGCAAAACTTCCGCCACTTCCGCTGTTTCCGTGCCTGTCTCATCCGCGACCTCCTCGAGCGATGCCGCAAGATATCCGTCCTCGTTCAAATTTCCTACGAGCAGCGAAGCGATGCGTCGCTGCACGGCATCGAGCGCCAGGCCGCTGAACTGCCTCTCCAAATGCTGGGCCAATGTTTCCTCCGGGGCCACTCCCTCGAGAAAATGCTGACGGCGGGCCTCGGCCTCGGGGTCGCGACCCGGAGAACCCTCGGCGGAAAAATCATTCCAATCCTCCTCGAGTTGCCGTAATTCTGCCGGTTCCCCGGCCTCATCCTCCGGTTCTTCGGCTTCGGGGGTTTCTTCCTCGGGAGGCTCTTCCTCGATCACCGGATTCACATCCAACTCCTGCCGAACCATCTGCTGCAGATCGAGCGCGGTGGCCTGCAGGATCTCGAGGCTCTGGCGCATCTGCGGCGACAGCATCTGCTGCTGTGCCATCTGGGCGCTCTGTTCGAAACCGGGCATGGACCCCACAGAACGCACACCCCAAAGTTGGTATGCAAGCAATTTCCGCGCCAAGAATCAGGATTCGGCAAACAAATCAGCGCCCAAAGAAGGAAAAATATCTGTCGCGAAGCCCGAAGATTGCCCGCTTTCGGCCCGCAGCGCCGCCGCGTAGCCGATCATGGCAGCGTTGTCGGTGCAAAGCGAAGGGTCGGCGAAAAGCACCTCGATCCCCTCATCGGCCGCGGCCGACGACAAATGTTCGCGCAGCCGGCCGTTGAGGCAAACGCCCCCGCTCACCGCGACGAGCTTGCGGCGGCAGGCCTTCGCCGCAGCGAGCGTCTTGTGGACCAGAACATCCACCACAGCTTCCTGGAATCCGGCGCAGAGATCGGCGCGGTCGGAATCCTTCGTTTTCGGCAGCAGGTAGCGCACCGAGGTCTTCAGCCCGCTGAAGCTGAACTGGAAATCGCCCGAGCATTTCATGCTGCGCGGAAATTCGTAACGCGAAGGATTTGCCCCGCGCGCAGCGGACTCGATCTGCGGTCCGCCCGGATAACCGAGGCCGAGCAACTTCGCCACCTTGTCGAATGCTTCACCCGCGGCATCGTCGACCGTGGAGCCGAGCAGTCGGTAGCGCGCGTGACCCTCGATATCGACCAGCAGCGTGTGGCCGCCGCTGACGACAAGACCGATGGCCGCGGGAATTTCCGCACGCCCGAAAAATGGCGAGAGCAGATGGCCCTCCATGTGGTTGATGGCAAGGAAGGGGCGGTCCAAGGCGAGGGCAAAACCTTTGGCCGCCGAGACGCCGACCAGCAGCGCGCTGGCCAAGCCGGGCCCGGTCGTCGCGGCAAAAACATCGATGTCGCGGCAAGCCAAACCGGCCTGAGCGAGAGCGCCGTCCACCACGCCGCGCCAATGCGCGAGATGGTTGCGCGAGGCGACCTCGGGAACCACGCCGCCGTAAGCGGCATGGATCGAGGCCTGCGAGGCGACGACCTGACCCAGCAAATCGCCGGGAAAACGGACCACCGCAGCCGCCGTTTCGTCGCAGGAGGTTTCCAGCGCGAGGACGAGCGGGACGCTCACCCTTCCTTGGACGGCGCCGCCGTCCCCTCCCGCGCGTGCAACAGAACACCGCGCAACGCATCGACGGCGCGCTGCAGGGGCATGTCCTCGACCGGAGCAGCCGGTTCCTGCTCGGTGCCGTCCGGCAAATCATCATCCCGGCGCAAAGCAAGCAAGCGCGCCTCATCATCGGCCGACATAGGAGCGACCACGTGCGGGGTCACCCCCTTGCCGTGGATGAGTTGGCGTCCCGGAGTGTAATACTTCGCCGTGGTCAGGCGCACGGCCGACCCATCAGGCAGCGAGATCACGCTCTGGACCGAACCCTTGCCGAACGTTGTTTCTCCGACGAGCAGCGCACGGCCGGAATCCTTCAGCGCACCGGCCACGATCTCCGCGCCGCTCGCGCTCGAGCCGTTGACCAACACCGCCACCGGGTAGGCGCGGGCCTTGCGACCTTTGCCGGGGGCGAGATATTTCCGCGCCGCCGCCGCCGACCTGCCCTCGGTGTAGGCCACGAGGGAACCGGAGGGAAGAAATTGTCCGGCCACCTCGACCGCGCTGTTGAGCAAGCCGCCCGGATTAAACCGCAGGTCGAGCACGAGCGCCTGCATACCCTGCTTCTCCAGCGCGTCGAGCGCGCGGGAAAATTCTTTTCCGGTCGGCTCGCTGAACTGAGTGATGCGCACATAGCCGATGGGCGGCCCGTGCCCGGTGGCGAGAATTTTCGCCCCGCGCACGCTCGGCACTTTGATCATCTCGCGCTGCAGGTTGAACTTGATCGGACCCGAGGCCTTCTCCCGCGCTACGGCGATCTCGACCTTCGTTCCGGGTTCGCCACGCAGCTTGTTCACCGCGGTGCTCAGCGTCATCTTCTCCGTCGACTGACCGTCGATCTCGAGCAGCACATCGTCCGGCAAGAGCCCGGCGCGAAATCCCGGCGTCCCCTCCATCGGCGCCACAACCGTGAGCCTGTCTTTCTTCATTCCCACGACCACGCCAAGTCCGCCGAATTCGCTTTTCGTGTCCTCCTGCATGCCCTTGAAATCTTCCGGGTCCATGAAGTCGCTGTGCGGATCAAGGTCCTCCAGCATCCCCCGCAGCGCGCTGTAGGTAAGCTTCTCGTAGTCGGTCTTGCCCTCGTCGACGTAGTCCTCGCGGATGAGTTCGATAGCCTGTGCCAGAGTTTTCATCTCGCGATAAGGCGACACATCCTCATCGTCCTGCGCGGGCGCGCTCAAGGCGCCGCCCAGAAGAATGAGGAGCAGGAAAGCGGCGCGCATCCATCTGTCCTACCATGTGGCAAGGGCGCCCGCAAATGCGCGAAGCCGCTTGGCGGCGAGGCCCGGCGCTGGAATAGTCACTCGAACTTGAAAACCGGCATCGCCCTTGGCTCCAATCTGAGCGACCGCACGGCCCATCTGCAGGCCGGGCGGGAGATGGTCGCCATGCTGCACGAAAGATCGTCGCCTCCCCTTTGCTCGGGGCTCTACGAGACGGAACCGATGGACTGCGCCCCCGGAACGACCCCCTTCCTCAACGCTGTGATGCAGATCGAAACATCCCTCGAGCCATCAGCCCTCCTCGCGCAGCTTCGAGCCATCGAGCGGAGCCGCGGGCGGCATGACTCGGCACCGAAAAATTCCCCGCGCGAACTCGACCTCGACCTGCTCTACGCCGGCCCGGTGGAAGTCGTGACAGAGACCCTGCAATTACCCCATCCGCGGGTCGGAGCCCGGCGTTTTGTGCTCCAACCCCTCGCCGACATCTGCCCTGACCTCGTTCTGCCGGGGCAGGCGGAACCCGTGGCCTCTTTGCTCATCCGCCTCCCCGCCTCGCCCGCCGTGCGGCTCCTTGCCGCGGACTGGTGAGTCGAGCGGGCTTGCTGCGGACGCCGATCGGCCCGACATTGAGTAATGATGCTGGATCCGGCCCAACTGTTCCGTGACTGCAAGGGCGCCGCGCGCAAGATCGCGGCGCTCACCGCGTATGATTATCCGACCGCACGTCTCGTCGACGAGGCCGGGATCGAACTCATCCTCGTCGGCGATTCTCTCGGCATGGTCGTCCTCGGCCATCCCGACACAACCTCGGTAACCCTTGCCGACATGGAGCGGCATACCGGTGCGGTGGCACGCGGGGTGAAAAATGCCGTCGTGATCACCGACCTGCCCATCGACACCTACCGTACGCCCGCGCAAGCCGTGGCCAGCGCGCAGCGTCTCATCAAGGCCGGCGCGCATGGCGTCAAACTCGAGGGCGGTTCCGCCATGGCGGCGCAAATCCGCGCCCTCGCCGCGGCGGGCATCCCTGTATTGGCCCACATCGGCATGCTCCCGCAGCACATCCGCGAAGAGGGGGGCTACAAGGTGAAAGGACGAACCCCGGACGAAGCCGAGGCCATCCGCCGCGATGGCGAGGCGGTCCAGGAAGCCGGCGCTTTTGCCGTGGTCATGGAAATCATCATTCCCGGTCTCGCGGAGCAGATCACTTCGTCATTGCGCATTCCGACCATCGGCATCGGCAGCGGCGAGGGCTGCGACGGGCAAATTCTCGTCCTCCACGACCTCCTCGGGCTCTACCCGTGGTTCCGACCGAAATTCGCCCGGCAGCGGGCCGACTTGGCACCAGCCGTGACCGGCGCGGTGCGAGAATATATCGCCGCGGTGCACGGCGACTCCAATATGACCCCGCCGTAAGGCGCGGCGCCTAGATCTTGAGCGCCTTGAGCGCGGCCAGGGCGGGCTTTGCCCGGTCGACCCGCAGGATGAGCAACCCGCGCACGTCGCCGGGATGCGATGCGAGGTAGGCGTATTCGATGTTGATCTTTTTCTTAGCCAGTGCCTTCGCGATCTTCGACAGCGCGCCCGGATGGTTGCGGTTCTCCACCACGAGCACTTCGTTTTCGACCACCAGCGTGCCTCGCTCCTCGAAAATATCCAAGGCCCGGCGAGGGTCGCTGACCACCAAGCGCACCACATTGTGGTCGGTCGTATCCGACGTGGCCAAGCCGAAGATATTGATGCCGGCCTTAGCCAGCGCGTCGCAGACGGCGGCGAGGGTGCCAGGTTTATTTTCGATGAAGACGGCGAGTTGGGTGACGATTTTGACCATAGTGCTAGTGGAAACTTTCGGCGCCATCAGGACGCCTGACCAAAGGCAAATTACGACTCTTCCCCGCTTTTCTCAACAAAGATCCTCTCGCTGGCTTCCGTGCCTCAACGCTATTAAGATCGAGGATTGCCCATGTCATTCCGCCTAGCTTCTCCCCATGCCCCCTGCGGCGACCAAGGGCCGGCCATCGAGAAGCTCACCCGCTCGCTGGAGGCCGGGAACCGCCACCAGACGCTCCTCGGCGTGACCGGTTCGGGCAAAACCTTCACCGCGGCGAACATCGTCCGCAATCTCGACCGCCCGACCCTCGTCATCTCGCACAACAAGACGCTGGCTGCGCAGCTTTATTCGGAGTTCAAGCAGTTCTTCCCCGACAATGCGGTGGAGTATTTCGTCAGCTACTTCGACTACTACCAGCCCGAGGCCTACATCCCGCGCACGGACACCTACATCGAGAAAGATTCCTCCATCAACGAGGAGATCGAGCGTCTGCGTTTGTCCGCGACCAGCTCCCTCCTCTCCCGTCGCGACGTGCTCGTCGTGGCGAGCGTGTCCTGCATTTACGGCTTGGGTTCGCCTGAGGATTACCAGCAGATGCTCCTGCCCTTGAGGACCGGACAGGAACTCTCGCGGGAGGCCTTCCTCGGGCGCCTCGTTGAACTTCTCTACGAGCGCAACGACATCGCCTTTGGCCGCGGCAAGTTCCGCGTGCGCGGCGATGTGGTCGAGGTCCATCCGGCCAATATGGACGAGGAGGCCGTCCGGGTGGAATTCTTCGGGGACAACATCGACAGGATCAGCCTCTTCGATCCGCTGACCGGCCACGCTTCGGATCCCGTGCCAGGGTTAACCATTTTCCCCGCCAAGCAATTCGTCACCCCGCAGGACAAGCTCCGCCGCGCGCTGGGCACCATCCGCACGGAACTCGACGGCCGCCTGGCCGAGCTCGAATCACAGGGCAAGCTGCTCGAATCGCAGCGCCTCAAAATGCGCACGGAATTCGACCTCGAAATGATGGAAGAAATGGGCTTCTGCACCGGGATCGAAAATTATTCGCGGCACCTGAGCGGACGTCCCCCGGGATCGCGGCCCTACACGCTGCTCGACTTTTTCCCGAAAGATTACCTGTGCGTGATCGACGAATCGCACGCCTCCATCCCGCAGATTGGCGGAATGTATGCCGGCGACCGCTCGCGCAAGCAGGTGCTCGTCGACTACGGATTCCGACTGCCCAGCGCGATGGATAACCGCCCGCTCAATTTTCCCGAGTTCATGGGCATGTCCAACCAGCTCCTCTACATGAGCGCGACGCCGGGCGATTTCGAGATCCGCAACAGCCACGTGGGCAATATGGAATTCCTCCCCGCGGTCACCGCCGACAATCGCCTGTCCCTCGAGGAGAGTGCCGCTCTCCTCCATCGCGCCCGCACGGATTTTGATGTTGCCACTCCCGGCGCCCCGCTCGTCGCCGAGCAGATCATCCGTCCCACCGGCCTCCTCGACCCGAGGATCACCGTGCGCCCGCTGAAGGACCAGATCGACGAGACTATCGAATTTTGCCGCCAGCGCATCGAGAAACAGCAGCGCGTGCTGATCACCACGCTCACGAAGCGCACAGCCGAGGATCTTTCCGACTACCTGCGGGACATCGGGCTCAAGGTTCGCTATTTGCACAGCGACATCGACACGATCGAACGTGTGGAAATTCTCCGCGCCCTGCGCGCCGGGGAGTTCGACATCCTCGTCGGCATCAATCTCCTGCGGGAAGGACTCGATCTGCCCGAGGTTGGACTGGTCTGCATCCTCGATGCGGACAAGGAGGGCTACCTGCGCAGCCAGACCTCGCTCATCCAGACGGCCGGCCGCGCCGCGCGCCATGTCGACGGCGAGGTCATCCTGTTCGCCGACAATATGACCGGCAGCATCCGAGCTCTCATCGAGATCAGCGACTACCGGCGGCAGCGGCAGGTGGAATACAACGAGCAGCACGGCATCACCCCGCGCAGCGTGCAGCGAGCGGTGCAGGAGAGCCTGCACGTCATCCTGCGGGGCAAGGATGAGACCTCATTGGTGCGGGAGGGTTCGTCCGATCTCTCTCTCTCCGAACTCCTCGCCGAACTCACGCAGGAAATGGAGGAGGCCTCATCTGCCCTCGAATTCGAGCGCGCCGCCCTCGTGCGCGACCAGATCACGGAGCTGAAAGCAGGGGCGGGGATCGAAAAAATCTCCTCCCGACGCCGCCCGGTGACCTACCCTAAAAAGCGACGCAAGTTCTGACCATGCCCACCGCCCGCACCAAAAAAAGCGCCCAAGATACGGCTGTCCATGTAGTCGTCGGCAACGACGAAATGGCGGTGAAAAACCGCGCGCGAGAACTCGCGGCGAAGTTGACCCCCGGTGATGGTGGTGAGTTCGCGCTGGAGACACTCGACGCGCAGGCGGACAGCGTGGACCACGCCGCCTCGATCATCCGCGAAGCCATCCTCTCGCTCAGCATGCCGGGGTTCCTCGCCGCGGAGAAACTCGTCTGGCTCAAGAGTGTGAATTTTTTTTCCGATAACCAGATGGGCGGCAGCAAAACCGTCCTCACGGCACTGGAGGAATTCCAAGCCTTCCTCGCCAACGGACTCCCCCCGGGCACACGTCTGCTCATCAGCGCGGTGAGTCCGGACAAGCGCCGCACTTTCTATAAATCGCTCACCAAACTTGGCGACACCGTCGTGCTCGACAAGGCATCGGGCGGACCTCGCTTTGACGAGGACGAAGCCGCGCGCCAGGGTGCTGTGGGCGCAGCACGCGAAAGGAAGCTAAAATTCGGTCCGGACGCGCTTGACCGCTTCGCCGCTTATGTCGGATCGGACACGCGGCAAATCATGGGGGAGCTGGACAAGATCGACACGTATCTCGGCTCCGAGCAACGTGAGATCAGCGAAGATGACATCCGTCTCCTCGTGCCAGAGACGCGGCGCGGCATCATTTTCGAGCTGGGCAACTGCATCGGACGCCGCAATCTCCGCGAGGCCAGCAACTGCCTGCAAAAATTGCTCGCACAAGGTGAGGACTCCGTCGGCCTTCTCTACGCTGCCATTGTTCCGACCGTCCAGCGTCTCCTCGCCGCCGCGATCCTGACCACGGACTACGGGCTCCGCGTCTCCTCGAGCTACCAGGCTTTCCAATCCGCGCTCGAACAATTGCCTGAGGAAGCGAAGCAGATCCTTCCGCGCAAAAAAGACGGCACGCTCAACGCCTACGGATTTTACCTCTCCGCGCAGGAGGCCCGGAGGTTCAAAGTTCCTGAACTGGCCGAGGCCACCATCGCCTGCGCCGAAGCGACCACAGCCATCATGTCCACCGGCTCCGACCCGGCCCTCATCCTCCAGCAATTGCTCGTCCGCATCCTGACCCCGAAATGAATATTACAACACACGCGCGGCAGAATGCCCGTTGGGGACGGCGATCAGAGTGACGAGCGGAACCGGCATCACTGATTTGGCCTGCGCGAGCCCAAGCAGATCGACTGCGAAGGGCTCACGACCCGGCGCGTGCGGAAGGGCGGCACCATTTGCTTCGAGGACCAGAAGCAATTCATCTCCACGGCCCTGGCCGGCTGGGACGTGGACCTGAAACTGCGGGCCGACGACACCTCTGAAGTGTACTTTGCCAAGCGCTTGGTTGGTCATTTGGAACTGGCCACCGCCAGCTTCCGGCCCATCACCGCCGTCCAGGCCAACCAACGCATGCGGCCTGATCCCCATCGGCGCCCGCCGCGCCATACGCTCCATGCGCGGCGGCTCCAACCCAAACCTCTCTGCCAGTCATTGAGCAACCACAAAAACCACCACAACATGAGCAACAAATCACGGCAGGTGTTACCTATGTCCTGCTCGCGCCCTTTGCTTATCAATCCCTTATACCCCAACCATGGACCATCAACTTCCTTTTTAGGTTTATGGCTTTGCCAGCAGATCGGTAAAATCATCGACTGACATTTGCTCGAGTTTTGCGCGATCCAGAGTGGTATCCAGAATCTGCTTCTGCTGGTCGGCAGAATAAATGCGCGCCACATTAGTGCGGAATTTCTCGATCAACAGGGGAATGCCTTCCGTGCGCCGTCGAGCGTGGCCGATTGGATATTCAACGGCAACTTCAGCAAGTTTGCTGCCATCGTCGAATTCGATTGTAAGTGCGTTTGCAATCGAACGTTTTTCCGGATCGTGGTAGTCGGCAGTATAAGAAGCTTCTTCAACGCAGACGATCTTCTCGCGAAGCGCATCGATACGTGGATCTGCCGCAATATCTTCCTCGTAATCGCGGGCAGTCAAGCGACCGAAGATCAATGGCACTGCCACCATGTATTGAATGCAATGATCGCGATCTGCTGGATTATTTAGCGGACCTTCCTTGTCGATGATTCGAATACAGGCTTCGTGCGTACGAATGGTGACCGACTTGATTTCATCTGCAGTTTTCCCGGCATGAGCCATCTGCGCATGAAGCTTCATGGCCGCCTCCACTGCAGTTTGGCTATGGAATTCAGCGGGGAAAGAAACCTTGAAAAGCACGTTCTCCATTACATAAGTCCCGTAGGGACGCTGGAACTTGAAACGGTTGCCTTTGAAGAGCGCATCGTAGAAGCCCCAAACTTTGGCCGTCAATGCCGACGGATAGCCCATTTCGCCGGTCCTGGCGATGAGCGCCAAGCGAACGGCGCGCGATGTCGCATCGCCGGCAGCCCAGGATTTGCGAGAGCCAGCATTCGGGTAGTGGCGGTAAGTTCTTAGTGCCTGACCGTCAACCCAAGCCAGTGAAACGGCGTTCAGCATTTGTTCGCGGGTTAATCCAAGCATCTGCGAAACAACAGCCGTAGAGGCAACTTTGACCAGAACGACGTGATCTAAACCAACTTTGTTGAATGAGTTTTCAAGCGCGAGACAACCTTGAATCTCATGGGCTTTGATCATCGCGGTCAAAATATCTTTAACCACAAGCTTCCCGCCGGTTGCATATTCTGGATTGCGTGAAATCCAGTCAGCGGTCGCCAAGATTGCGCCCAAATTATCTGATGGGTGGCCCCATTCGGCAGCCAGCCAGGTGTCATTGAAATCCAACCAGCGGATCATGGCGCCGATATTGAAGGCGCCTTGGACCGGATCTAACTTGTATCCAGTGCCGGGCACGCGGACACCCGTCTCAATCTGACCCTGTGCCACCAAAGGTCCGAGCAACTTGCGGCAAGCCTCATAATCCAGCGCCTCCAGACCGCAACCAATGGTGTCGAGCAGACAGTTGTATGCCGTTTCGTAAGCAAGGTCTGAAGCGACCTGGAAGTTCCGTGCGTAATCAACGATGTCGACAATTTCCCTATCGCATTCTTGTGCTGGGCGCGCGGTATGTGATGACACGATATTTTCTTTTCAATCAGTTTCCGTGGAGCAAATCATCAAGCACGGTCTGCCATGGGAACAAAAGGCAGATCTTCGGGGCCGGTGTAGTTGGCGCTTGGGCGAATGATCTTGTTGTCTATTCTTTGCTCGATGACATGCGCTGCCCAACCTGTGGTGCGCGCCATGATAAAGATCGGAGTAAAGAACGAGGCAGGAATATTCATCTTGCTGTAGGAAACGGATGAAAACCAATCCAGATTCGGGAACATTCTCTTGGCCTCCCACATGACCGACTCGATTCGTTCGGCAATATCGTATATCCTCAAATCGCCCTGAGTCTCAGATAGATCACGGGCCACCCTTTTGATCACCTCGTTTCGAGGGTCCGAGATGGTGTAAACAGGATGTCCGAAACCAATGACAACTTCCTTGTTGGCTACGCGGTTACGAATATCGGCTTCAGCCTGATCAACGCCGGAATAACGCTCTTGAATTTCAAGGGCCGCCTCATTGGCGCCACCGTGCTTCGGGCCGCGAAGCGCGCCAATTGCACCGGTAATTGCCGAATACAGGTCAGAACCAGTACCTGCGATCACACGCGCCGCAAAAGTGGATGCATTAAATTCATGCTCGGCATAAAGAATTAGCGAGATCTGCATCGCTTTTTGCCATTGGGCATTTGGAACCTCACCATGCAGCATGTGCAGGAAGTGCGCCGCCACGGAATCATCAGCAGTTTCCACTTTGATCTTCTTGCCGTTATGAGTGACGTGATGCCAGTAAGCCAGGATGGATGGAATGCAAGCAACCAGTCGGTCGGCAAGCTCACGGGCAGCACCAATTTCATGGACATCCGCTTCAGGTTCCATAGTGCCCAAGGCCGAAACCCCGGTGCGGACAACATCCATGGGATGAGCCGCGGCTGGGATCTCTTCCAGCACCCGCTTTAAACCAGCCGGCAAGCCACGCAACTTCTTTAACTTTGATTTATAACCGCTTAGCTCTGCCGTATTCGGCAGTTTCCCGTGAATTAATAGATGGGCGACTTCTTCGAATTGGCAATACCTGGCAAGATCCAGGATGTCATAGCCGCGATAGTGCAGATCGTTTCCGCTCTTTCCTACTGAGCACAGCGCGGTATTGCCGGCTGTTACGCCGGATAAAGCAACCGACTTCTTTGGCTTGAATTCGACCACCTATTCCTGCTCCTTCAAAACATTATCTAACGCCTGCTCATAACGGTGATAATCGATGCAATCATAAAGCTCTTCGCGCGTCTGCATGGTCCCCGTTACGCCGGCTTGCGTGCCTTTGTTGCGAATGGCGTTATAGACGTTCTCGGCGGCCTTATTCATCGCCCGGAATGCTGAGAGCGGATAAAGAATCATCGCGACATCGGCACAGGCCAGTTCATCGCGTGTGAATAGCGGGGTCAAACCGAATTCGGTCATGTTCGCCAAGATTGGGACATTTACTGCGGCTGAGAACTTCTTGAAATCCTCCAAAGAGCGGATGGCTTCCGGGAAGAGGCAACCAGCGCCAGCCGCTACATATGCACGCGCGCGATCAATGGCAGAGTCAAGACCCTCAACTGCAATCGCATCAGTGCGGGCCATAATCACAAAGCTATCGTCATTGCGCGCATCGACAGCCGCTTTGATCCTGTCAACCATTTCAGCCCTCGAGACAACCTCTTTGTTTGGGCGATGGCCACAGCGCTTTGCGGCAACTTGGTCTTCTATATGCATGGCAGCCGCACCAGCTTTAATCAGAGATTTCACAGTGCGACCAATATGAAATGCGGATGCACCAAACCCGGTATCGGCATCAACTAACAGTGGCAGATCACAAATATCGGTAATGCGGCGAACATCAACCAGCACATCGTCAAGGTTGCTAATTCCTAAATCAGGCAAGCCTAATGAACCTGCTGCAACCCCGCCGCCAGATAAATAAACAGCTTTATAACCCGCACGCTTGGCAAGGAGTGCGTGATTAGCATTGATGGTGCCGACAATTTGCAGCGGCCTTTCCTGGAGAAGGGCTTTTCTGAACTTTTCACCTGCAGACATCGGCGTCATGTTGTGCTCGTGCCATTCGCGGTCTTCCGCTCCACACTGGTTCCACCGAGTGAAACTAACCGAAGGCTGATGAGCCGCCGCCAACTTGATGCGTGGCAAACGAACTTTTTCGCCCAGGAGCTCCATAGACTCAAAGCGCGAGGGTGAAGTATTGCTTCCAGTGGTCGCAACTCGAACAGCGCCAAATGCATTCCGCCGGGGTTATTCCACCCGGAGACAGCAGCGGCGACCATCACGGAGTCGTAAGCGGCCATGTCAGCGAAATGGGCCTCTGCCAAGAATCCTCCGTCCAGGTTGTAAACCTTGCCTCCATCAGCGATGGCCAGCTCCTGCTCCCGCGGGCTCAGGGCCATTGCGCTCTTGGCCGTCACCCACCACTCGAGAAATGGACCGAATAATTCCGGGCGATGCATCAACTGCCTGAGCACATGGCTCGGGAAACCGGTGCCCTTGAGCCCGGAGCCGGGAATGCGCTCAAGCGTGGCTTTCCATTCGGGCCGAAGTTCGTCGATGGAGATGGGCGCCACCCTCAAATTGGCTGCGTCGGGGTGGATCGTTGGGTTTTCCATGATGGGATCTCTGGGGAATGGCACGAGCAATAGCAAACTCAAGGGCACCACCGCAAGCCGCGCGGGCAGTCCACCCCATTGCGCACCGGGTGTGAATCCTCGCCAGAGCGGGCCGCCGATCTGCTGCGCGTGGTCCGATTAGGCGAGAAGGTACGCCAATTTCCATCCGAACTCTCCGGAGGCCAGAAACAGCGCGTGGCGATTGCCCGCTGCCTGGCAATGGATCCAGAGGTGATCCTGTTTGATGAGCCGGCCTCGGCGCTGGATCCGACCATGGTCAGCGAGGTGCTCGTCGTCATCCGTCGTCTGGCTAAGGACGGCATGACGATGGTGATCGTCACGCACGAAATGGATTTCGCGCTCGATGTGGCGAACCGTATTTTTACATGGATGATGGCCTCATCTACGAAGAAGGAAGTCTGGAGCAGATATTCGGCAATCCGCAGCGGGAGAAGACGCGGATATTCATCCACCGGATTCGAAGCTGCCGGCACGAGATCGTCTCACCCGATTACGATCTGTATACAATGAATGCGCATACCGAAACATTCTGCGAGAGGCAGATGCTCTCGTCCAAGACCCGCCACAACGTCCTGCTGGTGCACGAGGAGATCCTGCAGTTGTACAAACCCCAGCTGCAAAGGGCGCAACTGGCCGTAAGCCTGTCCTATGCCGAGAAGAGCGGGCAGCTGGAATTGTCTTTGACCAGCAGCGTGCCCATGGGCAATCCGCTGGATTCGGACGATCCGGACCATGCGCTGCCGGCGCAGATCGTGCGGAACTACGCTGAGCGCATCGAGTTTGCTTCCGCCGATGGCTCCGATCGCCTGCTGCTCATGATCAGGCAGGTCTGAGTTTGTCCGCGCAATAAACCTCAAACCGTAGTTGATCGTTGAGGGATGAGAGCCGGAGTCCGCCGCGGCGGACGGAGACAGCCGGAGGCAATGGAGGGACGGAGTATGAGCGATTTATGTCATCGGCTTGCCTCACTCTTGGGGTGCTCAGCGGGGACTGAAGGCGCGTGGGAAAATGGCTAGCGATTGCGGTTGGAGGACTTCAAGCTGGGTAGGTCGCCTGTGGTCTGTGGTGGGCTTTCTCCTTCACGTACAGCACCTCCGGTTCAGGCGTTTCGTTTTCAGACAATCACTGACCTAGGGGCAGAACAGCCCGGAAGCCGTCGTTGTAGTCGGCGATGGTCGCCGGGTTGTCGTAATAGCGGCCCGCGCAACGCGCGTTGTGGGCGTAGCTGATCCAACAGCAGCCGCGGCTCACGCGGTAGGTGCCCGTAGCCGGACCACGAGGGTCACTGCCTCCCGCATACGGCGTCCTATACCAATCCCAGCACCACTCACCCACGTTCCCCACCATCTCATAAAGACCATAACCATTGGCAGCAAAGGAACCAACCGGACTGGTTGCCGGACTGGTTCCACCCACGCTCCCGATCGCATTGTAACCATCCGGGCCCAAATCGTAGCTGTAGCTGTTGGTGTTGCCATTGTAGTTCGCCTGGCTCTGCGAGATCGTGTCACCCCACGGAAACCTCTTGCCGCTTAAACCGCCACGCGCCGCCTTCTCCCACTCGGCCTCCGTTGGCAGCCGATACCCCGCCTCATCCCACTTCGCATAAACCGTCTCGGTCCCGGTCTTATAAACCGTGGTAAATGCTTCGTCCGAGTAATACACCGGCCTCTTGCCCTCTTTCTCACTACGGGCATTGCACCACTTCACGCAATCATACTAATTCACCGTCTGCACCGGATGCATCGCCCCTTTGCCGCTCCCTGCAGCCAGGCCCGTATATCCCCCCTCCAGCGTCACCCACTGTTGCACCGTCTGCCAGTGACTGTAGGTCACCTCCGTCGCGTCCATGTAATAGGCCGAGAGGGCATAAGCATATACCTAAGAGCTTTTCTTTCTGATTTCAGCATTGCAGGCTCCATG
>JBAXCT010000012.1:0-19129 GCA_037141375.1 Chthoniobacterales bacterium
ATGAAGGCCAGTTGCACCTCGAACGGCAGGCTCGTGGAGACGCCGTTGACGTAATACTCGCCGGTCTGCCGCCCCTCGGGTTCGAGAAAAATCTGGTGCCGGTCCTTGTCGGCAAAACGCACCACCTTGTCCTCGATCGAGGGACAATACCGCGGACCGACCCCCTCGATGATGCCGCAATACATCGGCGACTTGTCGAGGTTGGACCGGATAATGTCGTGGGTCCGGGTGTTCGTATGAGTGATCCAGCAAGGCATTTGTTCCACGTGGAACTGTCCATCCTCCCATCGGTTCAAGGTGAACGGGCCGCGCTCCGCCGACTCCATCTCCTCACGCTGAAAGCTGAAGGTGGGGGGAGGGGTGTCACCATCTTGCCGCTGGCACTTGGAAAAATCGATCGATCGTCCGAGCAGGCGGCACGGGGTTCCTGTCTTGAATCGCTCGACTGCCAGGCCAAGATCACGCAGGGAATCGCTCAAGGTGGATACCGCATCACCCATGCGTCCGCCGGTGGTCTGCTGGAGTCCGACATGGAGCAACCCCCGCATAAAGGTGCCCGTCGTTACCACCACCGACCTAGCCTGATAGCGTAGGCCCAGACTGGTCTCGACCCCAACAACGGCATCGTTTTCCGTAAGGATGCGTACGGCATTGCCTTGCAGAAGGTGCAGGTTGGGGGAGTGCTCGAGCACCCACTTCAACCGGAACTGGTAGGCCTTCTTGTCGCACTGGGCACGGGGTGCTTGGACACTTGGACCCTTGCGGGCATTGAGCATCCTGAACTGAATGCCCGTGGCGTCTGTGTTCAGACCCATCACCCCGCCAAGGGCATCGATCTCGCGTACCATGTGTCCTTTGGCTAAACCCCCGATCGCCGGGTTGCAGGACATCTGTCCTATGGTGTCCAGATTCTGGGTTAGTATGGCCGCACGCGCTCCCAACCGTGCGGCAGCCAAAGCCGCTTCGACTCCCGCATGACCAGCACCCAAGACGAGCACGTCAAAAGTCTCGGGATAATCATACATGGACATAATATTGGAGACGTTCCACGTGGAACGTTACGGACGGTCAAGAATCCCGGAGGTGGGGCGGGGTAGCAGTTCCGAGAGGCTAAAAGTGATGGACTTGCCATGAAAGTTGGCCAACAAAATCTCAAGGTCTGGGTTGAATTCGGCCAGCACTTGGCGGCAGGCTCCGCAGGGGGAGGCGGGTTCCTTGGTGTCGGTCGCTATCGCTATCTTGGTAAACTCCCGGCACCCGGCAGCCACTGCGGAGCTTACCGCATTCCTCTCGGCACAGATGGTCAGACCATAGCTGATGTTCTCGACATTGCATCCAGTGAAAATCCTCCCATCCTTCCCGAGCAAAGCCACCCCAACATGAAATTTTGAGTAAGGAGCGTAGGCGCAGTCCGCCACTTCTATTGCTTTTGTAATTAGTTTTTGATCAGTTATTTGCATTATATTTGTAAATGTGGTGTCGGGCGCAGGCTGGGGCGGTGCGAAGGTTCACCGCAAGTCCAAGCCAGCCATCTTCTTCGCATCGGCTTTGGCGGGCGTGAAGTCAATGACATCCTGCACCGCAAACGGAAAAAACCGGAGGCAATTCGACCGCTGACAAAGTCTCTCATCGCTAGGCTTTGCTGCATAAATTATGAGAGATCCCGCACCGAAGAGTAAAAATAAAAGGCCTGTGAAATATGCGGTTTAAATCCTGAACGTCCCCATGAATGCCGCTGAATTGTCCGGCGATTTTTTCGGCCGCAGCCATCCGCCCATCACTTGCTTCACCCGAGCAACCCTGAAGCTTTGCCGTTGCCAAAAAGCAATTTTTCCGCAACATTTTAAGCGGTGTGCAGGCACACTTATTGCTAGCCAGACTTCCTGGAGAGCAACCCGCAACCAAACAAAACACACGTGAGCGTAGCCCAAGCCGACAAAACTGGAACTGATCCGGTAAATTTTGCCAAAGCACCGGTCAACGCAAACCTAAGCGCGGACCAGAAACTTCGTTTTCTGTCCGACATGCTTCGTATCCGCCGATTCGAGCAGTCGTCACTGAAGCTTTATCAACAGGGAAAAATGGGGGGGTTCCTGCACCTTTATATCGGGCAGGAGTCGGTCGCCGTCGGTACCTGCTCCCTCATGGGGCCCAATGACCATGCCATCACCGCCTACCGCGATCACGGCCACGCGCTTGTCGTCGGCATGTCGATGAATGAATGTATGGCCGAACTTCTCGGCAAATCCACGGGCTGCTCGAAAGGTAAAGGCGGATCGATGCATTTTTTCGCTCCCGACAAAAATTACTGGGGAGGTCACGGTATCGTCGCTGGCCAAACCCCGCTGGGACTTGGCATCGCCTTTGCGCTGAAATACAAGGGTCTGAAGGGTTGCTGCCTCACTTACCTCGGCGACGGCGCGGTTAATCAGGGCGTTTACCACGAGTCCCTCAATCTTGCCTCTCTCTGGGACATACCGGTCGTCTACATCATCGAGAACAACCAGTATTCCATGGGCACGAGCCTCGCGCGTTCGTCATCGATCAAGTCCTGTCTGGCCGAGCGCGCTGAGGGCTACAAGATCGATTGGGACCTGGTTAACGGGGAAAACCTATATGAGGTGCGTGCCAAGACATTCGAGGCCATGGGGCGGGCGCGTGAAACATGCCGGCCCATGGTGCTGGAGATCGACACCTACCGCTACTATGGTCACTCGGTCGCCGATGCCAACGCGAAAAAATACCGCAAACCCGAGGAGATCGAGTTCTACAAACAAAACCACGACCCGATCACGCTCTGGGAAAACCGCCTCAAGGAGGAGGGGATAGCCACCGACGAAATCATCGCGAAGATCGACAAGGAAGCAAAGGAGGAGGTCGCGGCCTCCGTGCAGTTCGCAGAAGACAGTCCTCTCCCGGAGTTGGAAGATATTTTCAGCGACATCTACCACGAGGTGGATATGGGCACCGAGGCCGGGCGAACTGGACGGCACTTTTTCAACGACTAGCCGCTCGACGATCTGCGCCGAGCAAATACATAAGCCATGCCTGTCATCACTTACCGCCAAGCCCTCAACGACGCGCTATCCGAGGAACTCACGCGCGACGAGAATGTCATCCTCATGGGTGAAGAAGTGGCCGAATACAACGGCGCATACAAAGTCACCGAAGGACTATGGAAAAAATTTGGTGACAGACGGGTCATCGATACACCGATCAGCGAGGCGGGCTTCATTGGTCTGGGGGTCGGCGCCGCCATGATGGGGATGCGCCCGGTCATGGAACTGATGTTCTGGAGCTTTTCCTATGTCTGTTTCGATCAGATCATCAACAACGCCGGCTGTGTTCGCTACATGTCGGGCGGGCTGATCAATTGTCCAATTGTCATCCGCGGGCCCGCCAACGGCGGAACCAGCGTCGGCGCTACCCACTCGCACACTCCGGAAAATTTTTTCGCCAACACACCGGGACTCAAAGTTGTCTGCCCGGCCACGCCCTATGACGCCAAGGGGCTCATGAAGTCCGCCATCCGTGACAACGACCCTGTCTGTTTCATGGAGAACACACTCCTTTACGGCGACACAGGCGAAGTGCCCGAGGATGAATATGTTATCCCTCTCGGTGTGGCGGACGTGAAGCGCGAAGGCACTGATATATCTCTCATCGCCCACGGGCGCGCAGTCATCACTGCCCTTGCCGCCGCACACCGCCTCTGGGAAGAGTTTAATATCTCGGCGGAGGTTGTCGACCTGCGCACCATCAGGCCGCTCGACGAGCAGACGGTCCTTGAGAGTGTGCGCAAGACACATCGTGCGGTTTTGATCGACGAGAACAAACCTTTCTGCGGCGTGTCCTCACAAATCGCCACCATGATTCAGGAGCAGGCTTTCGATGATCTCGATGCACCGGTCTCCCGCGTCTGCTCTCTCGACGCTCCCGCCATCTACAGCCCCAAGGTTGAAGCGATGCAACTCCCGACCGTCGATCGCATCATCCAAAAAGTCGTGGCGGCCTGCTGAGCAAAAATTCCGCTCGTCACTTTCCATACTACACTCTTCACTTTCGCCCATGCCTGCCGTCACGATGCCCAAACTGAGCGATACGATGCTGGAGGGCACGCTCGTGAAATGGCGCAAAGCCAAAGGGGACAAGGTAGAGGTGGGAGATATTCTGGCCGAGATTGAGACCGACAAGGCGACGATGGAGATGGAGTCGTTTGACGACGGTACCATCACGGACCTTTGCGCGAAGGAAGGGGAAATCATCAAGGTCGGCGACAAAATCGCCATGATCCTTGCGGAAGGGGAAACAGCCGAAGCCGCCCCGTCCAAACCGGCAACCGAGGTAGGCAAATCCGCAGCAAAACTTGCCGACACGCCTTTAGCCGTTCCTGCCAAGACACCATTTCCCACGACCAAGCCATCCGCCGCCGCAATTTTATCAGGGCGGGTCAAAGCCTCTCCACTCGCCCGCAAAATAGCCGCCGCCAACGGTGTCAATCTGGCCATCCTCACCGGATCGGGTCCGGGTGGGCGTGTTGTCAGGAAGGATGTCGAAAACGCACCGCGGGGCGGGGGAGTTGCCCCTTCTTCCACTCCGGTTATCCGCGCCGCCCACGGAATTGCAGGCGAGGAAAAAAACATTTCTCTCACCGGCATGCGCAAGACGATCGCCGAGCGCCTGCTGGCCAGCAAAACACAGATTCCCCATTTCTATCTCAGCGTCTCGATGGACGGCGGACCGCTTATGGACCTGCGCAATGAGTTGAATACCATGGCGGAGAAGGACGGTAGGCAAAAACTCACCGTCAACGACTTTATCCTCCTCGCCGCCGCCCGGGCTGCAGCCGAGGTCCCGAAAATCAATGCCGCCTACGACGGTGATTCCATTGTGGAATACGCCGACGTCAATCTGGCGGTTGCGGTGGCGATTGATGACGGGCTTATCACACCGGTCATCCGCAAAGCCAGCACTCTCACCTTGCGCGAAATCAGCGCGCAGATGAAAGACCTTGCCGCCAAAGCCCGTGGCAAAAAACTCAAGCCCGACGAATACCAAGGCGGTACCATTACCCTTTCGAGTCTAGGTGGTTTCGGTATCGACGATTTTCTTCCCATCATCAACCCGCCCCAAGCGTTCATCCTCGGGGTAGGGGCCATCACCAAGCAGCCGGTGGTCAACCAGCAAGACCAGATTGTTGTCGGACATCGCCTCGTCATTTCTGGCAGCGGAGACCATCGCGTGGTCGACGGGGCGGTAGCCGCGGAATACATGAACGCCCTCCGGCGTTACGTCGAAAAACCTGCGCTGCTTTTGCTCTGACGTTTGGCGTCCTTTCAGTTTGGTCCTTCCGGCTGAAAACTGTAAACTGAATACTGCCAACTGTGCTTTTAGCACTGAACAAACCTTTTGGCGTCCTCTCGCAGTTCACGCCGGACTATCCCGGACAGCGGACGCTATCCGAACTCGGTCTGCCCAAAAATGTCTACGCGCTCGGACGTCTCGACCGCGACAGCGAGGGACTCCTTCTTCTTTCCAACGAGCCCGGGCTGAACACCCGTCTCCTCGACCCGAAAAATGCACACCTGCGCACTTATTGGGCACAAGTCGAAGGGGAGATGACTGAACCAGCACTGCAACAACTGCGCTCCGGTGTCGTCATCGAAGGCCGCAAGACAATCCCCGCCGACGCGAAGCGCATCGATCCCGACCTTCCCCCGCGTGATCCGCCGATCCGCTTTCGCCAAAACATCCCGACAAGCTGGATCGAACTCAGCCTGCGCGAAGGCCGCAACCGCCAAGTGCGCAAAATGACCGCCGTGGTCGGTTATCCCACCCTCAGACTCCTGCGCGAGCGCATCGGAAAGTTCGATCTACCTTTCGAGCTCGCACCGGGCCAATGGCGCGAGCTAACCAAATCTGAAGTGGCGTTGGTTTTCCGGTAGCCTTCAATACCTCTGTTTGCTTCTTTTAAGAATCTAGCGATATGCGAACAGCTGGTCTGTTTGATTTGAAAAACAACCTTTCCGCCAGGCTCAAACTGGTTATTGCTGTCGAGCCACTGGTCATCACTGACCACCGCAAGCCCATTGCGGTGGTTTATCCACTCGAGCGAGCCCTCATGGACGAACACGTCTGCTCGCTCGTGGCTGAAGTGCTCGTTATTCCGCCGCGCGCACGCCACAAACTTGATATGAAAGCTTTTCTCGCCATGCCCAGAGGCGAGGGCTTTCCAGCAGAGTGACCAAACCCGCGACCTGTCACTCGTTACTTTCGCTGGCAGTTTGGACACCAAGCTGTCGTACGTCCGCCGATCGTCGCGCGCTCCAGAGTCGTGCCATCGCGCGGACATTTCCCGCCGGGGCGCCATCGGTGCCGGAACAACCAAGAGGTTGGAGGGTTTCCGTAATTCGTCCCGATGATCCGCAATGCATCGCGACAGAGGTGTCTTGTTTCGCGCCAAAACATTTCGGTTTCCTCTTTGTTCAATATTCCAGCCCGGCGCCCGGGATAAAAACGGCATCGCCATAAAATTTCATCCGCCATCCAGTTGCCGACACCGGGAAAGCGCTCTTGCTGCAAGAGCACTGCTTTGATCGGACTGCCCTTGCGTCGGCGCAAATACTCACTCACCGCCTGCAATGTGAAGGCGCGAGACACCACTTCCGGGGGTAGTTTTGTCCACCAATCAGGTTCCCGTCCCATGGCAAATTTCAGCGCGCCGAACATCCGTGAATCCCGGAAAACCAAGGAATGTTTTGCCTGGCGGATGACCAAGTGGTCGTGCTTGCCGGGTTTGTCCTCGCGCCCTTTGACCAGAAGTTCTCCCGTCATGCCGAGATGCAAGCCGAGGCTGGATGCCTCAAAAACGAAGCGCATTTGTTTGCCCTTTGTCTCGATGCCTGTGAGTTTCTTGCCTTTCAGTCCGCGCCGGATCTTCGCTGGATCCGCCGCCCGATAGATCCTGGCTTGGTCTCGGCAAAACACCTCAACCACCTCATTGCCTATCCCGGGTGCCCATGCCTTGGAATAAAAAGCCACCTCTGCAAGTTCCGGCATCCCTCGACCCTATGGGGTTTTCTGAAAAGCGCCCACTGCAGACTGCCAACCCTCCCATCCTTAATGTTCTTCAATCCGCGCCGAAAATATCCCATCCTGTGAGGCTATGGCTTACGATCTCATCGTGGTAGGTGGTGGACCCGCCGGTTATGTTGGCGCGATCCGCGCCGCGCAACTCGGGAAAACAGTGGCATGCGTCGAAATGGACCGCGCCGGCGGAACTTGTCTCAACTGGGGCTGTATCCCGACAAAATCCCTCCTCCGCAACGCGGAGCTTTACCAACTGATGAGCCAGCACGCCGGGGACTTCGGGATGACTTTCGACAAGCTGAAGTTCGATTGGGAAAAGGTGATCGGCCGCAGTCGCAAGGTCGCCGACAAACTTGCCGGCGGCATCGAAATGCTCTTTAAGAAAAACAAAGTCGATTATATCCGCGGATCTGGTGCCGTGCCGAAAGCGGGTGTGGTGGAAGTGACCGACAAGGACGGTAAAAAAACAACGCACACCGCTTCGAAGATCATGGTAACGACGGGGGTCGTCTCCCGTGAGATGCCCGGCTTTCCTTTTAATGGAAAAAGCGTCATTGGCAGCAAGCAGGCCATGGTTCTTCCCGAGCAACCCAAGGAGATCATCATCATCGGAGCAGGCGCCATCGGTATCGAATTCGCTTATTTTTTCAACGCGTTCGGAACCAAGGTCACCGTCGTCGAGATGATGCCCAACATCCTTCCGGTCGAAGACACTGATGTCTCGGTCGCGCTGGAAAAATCGCTCACCAAGCAGGGAATCCGGATCCTCACTGGAACCAAAGTGGAAAAAGCAGAAGCCAGTCTCAAGGGCGTGAAGCTCACTGTGAGCGGCAAAGCCAATGAAACCATCGAGGCGCCATTCGCCCTCGTTGCCATCGGTGTTTCACCACTGCTGCCGGAAGGACTCAAGGTCAACTTGGATCCGAAAGGCTGGATCCAAACCAACGACCGGTATGAGACCTCGGCGCGCGGCGTCTTCGCCGCAGGTGACATCATCGGACCCCCTTGGCTTGCTCACGTGGCGAGCTTCGAGGCTATTCAAGCGGTGGAAGGAATGTTCGCTGGAAAAACACCCCGCAAAGTGAATGTCTTCCCGGGTTGCACCTACTGCCAACCGCAGGTCGCCAGCGTTGGTTTGAACGAACGTACCGCAAAGGAAAGAGGGCTGAAATACAAGATCGGTAAATTCCCTTTCATGGCCAGCGGCAAGGCGCTCGCCGTCGGCGAAAGCGAAGGCTTTGTGAAAATCATCTTCGCGGAACCGCACGGAGAAATCCTCGGTGCGCATATCATTGGGGCCGATGCCACAGAGATGATCGCCGAACTCGGGCTGGCCATGGAGATGGAGGCGACCTACGACGAACTCATCTCGACCATCCACGCACACCCAACGCTCAGCGAAGCTATCCATGAAGCGGCAGAGCAGGCTCTGGGCCACGCGATCCATATTTAGGCGACCGACACCTGAGTGCTGCGATGACATCGGGCGCCTCCGCAAGCGCTCGATGCTTTATTCCGCCTGCCAAGGAGGGTAATCCGTATATCCCTTCGGTCCGGGTGTGTAGAAAGTCTCCTCATCCGGCTTGTTGAGCGGCGCGCCTGCGCGCAAGCGCGCCGGCAGGTCTGGGTTCGCCAAGAACGGCGTTCCGAAGGCGACAGCATCGACTTTATTGTCCGTGATGGCGTCGGCTGCTTCTTGCGCACTGTAACCCATGTTGCCGATGAGCACGCCGTGGTATTCGGTTCGCGCTGTCGACATCACATCGTCGTGTTTTTGGTCCAACAAATCTGATCTCACCATGTGCAGGTAAGCCAAGTTGCATTCGTTGAGGCGCGCGCCCAGCCATGACACCAACCCGATCGGATCGCGGTCACTTATATCGTTGAAGCTGTTTAGGGGAGAAATGCGAAGCCCTACACGTTCCGAACCCCAGACTTCAGAGAGAGTTGCTAGAACCTCGAGCAACAGGCGTGCGCGATTTGCCAAAGCACCACCGTACGGTCCGGTACGTTTGTTTGTCCCGTCGCGCAAAAACTGGTCGATCAAGTAACCGTTCGCCCCGTGCGCCTCGACGCCGTCAAAACCGGCCGCTTTGGCATTCTCCGCGGCCTGCTTGAAGCCGGCCACAACACCGGGAATCTCTTCGTCGCGCAATGCGCGCGGCACGACATGAGGTTGGCTACCTTCGCGTGTGGCTACCTCGTCGCCGCTGATAGCCAACGCGCTGGCGGAAACGGGCTGCGTGCCATTGTTAAAAGCGGGGTGGCATGCCCTTCCGCCGTGCCAGAGTTGCAGGAAGATCCTTCCGCCTGCGCTGTGCACTGCATGTGTCACCCTTCTCCAGCCTTCCACTTGCTTGTTGGAATAAATCCCTGGCTCCGCGTAAAAGGCGGAACAGCCCTCAATCGACATGGTGGCCTCCGCGATGATCAGTCCCGCCGTGGCGCGTTGCGTATAATATTCAACCATGAGCGCACCTGGGATATGCCCGGCCTCCGCGCGGCAGCGGGTGAGGGGCGCCATGAAAATGCGGTTGGGTGTTTCCAGCGTGCCGAGCTTCAGCGGTTTGAATAGAGAAGAGAAGGACGACATGGAAGGCCTGCATAACTTACATCCCACGGGCAGAGCACACGAGAAAATCCATGTTGTTCACATGCTCTGTGGATTGAAGGTTTTTTAAAGCCAACAGAACCATCAGTCATAAGGATGTGAACAACCCACAAGGATCACGTTTCACGCCGCATACATGCACGTTCCACGGGTTTCGGTCGTTGTGAGCAAAGCCCGCAACTGTGCGCATATCCCGCGGGGAACAATGTGGAACACAGGGTTGTTCGCAACAACGGAGACCTATTCACAACCTACTGGTCTCTCATCGGTCTCCCTCCGGCCCTCTTTTCTCGCAAAAGAAAGCCGCGACAATGACCGCAGAGCGCTAAACAACTTTTACAACTAAGCGAAGCGAAGAACATTGATCGCCGAGAATCCGGCGGTGAAGCAGGAACACTCGAAAACAAGCGATGACCAAGCCAAAAAGTTTGCGCCACCAAGAATTCTGACGGTCGAGGAAACGCAGGCGTATCTGCAAGGGTGCGCAGAAACAATCCCGAGATTACTTTCCTGCTTCTTATAACACCCTGTAGGCTCGGCTTTTTGCCATGAGCTGCTATTCTACTCGGAACTTTGAAGCCCTTGGTTGCCCTCACAGAGAAGAACGCGCTTGCCGCACAAGTTACGGCATTTTTGCTGCGCGGGCGTGAGGGAATCCCGATCGATCTTGGGGACACGCTAGTCCTGATTCCAACGGCCGGTGCGGGAAGGGCGATTAGGCGGGAACTCTCCAAAAAAGGCGTCCTCTCTCCGCAGTTTGATCTTCCGATGGATGCGCTCGTGCCATCCAGGGCCCTTGTGGCCAGCCGCCTGGAGCGCGAAGCGGCATGGGCGCTTTTGCTCGATCCGTCCAAGCGCCAGCCTTTTGCGTCACTCATCCCGCAGATTGTCCCGCTCGACACGGCCGACGATCGCTTTGGCGTTGCCGCGCGCTTGTGCACGGTGTGCGACCAGCTCACCGTGGCAGGGCTCGACCCAGCTTCGCCGCTACTGTTGAAAAAACTCACCGAGGACGCGCCGCGCTGGAATGCTTTCGGAAAGCTCTACGCGGAATACCTTAAGGTGCTGTCAAAGTACCAACTGCGCGACCCCAATGAAGTGCGTTTGGAGCAGGCGAAGAACCCTTCGACGGCCAACGAATTGAGGCGTGTCGTCGTGGCGAGTATCCCCGACCTCGCGCCAGTCGTGGAAACCTACCTGCAATCCTTGGAGAAAAAAGGGATCAAGATCGACGTTCTTGCCTGGAGTCCCGCCGACCAAGCGGAGCACCTCGATGCCATGGGCCGCCCCGGCAAGGAGTGGTGCGGGGGGGAGTTGTTGCGCGTGGAGCAGGAGGCGATCGTCCCAGCCAACGATCCGCCGACCGAAGCGGGCTTCCTCTTGGACTTCGCCGCAGACCAAGGTGATGTGGATTTCGAAGTGTTTGCGGCCGCGCCGGAGTCGGCCGTTGCTCTCGCGCAGGAAATCTCCTGGCGCGATGCCGAGGCGTATCTGCCCGAAGGGCGAGGGCTGGCGCAGACCGAGTCGGCGGAGATTCTTCTCGGTTGGGACGAGTTTGCCACGACCCGCCGCCTCCGCGATCTGCGCGTGCTGCTGCAGAAGCCGACTCTGCTCTCATTTTTTGTCGCCGCGGCCGGCAAACCGGAAAAGTTTACCGCGAAGGACGCACTTGAGGCCTGCGATTGTCTGATCGGTCAGCGCTTGTGCGAAAATATTTCGTCCGCCCAAAGCTGGCTCAAACACGCCGAGCGTCCGACCAACTCCGGCGCGTTGCGTGTTCACATCGCGCAGGAAGATCTCGTGCACACCGCGGACAAGCTTCTGGCACGCAAGCTCGACGGGCGTGGCATGCTTTCCGCGGTCAACGAGCACCGTAGCACCGTGGAAGCCGGATCGTTCACGGCGAAGGAACTGGCCGCGATCACGGAGGTCACCACGCAGTTCGGCAGCTCGGCCATCCTTCGGGAAATACCGGACGACATGCGCCGGGCGGCGGCCAAGGCCGATATCATGCGCAAGAGGATCTTCCCCCGTGCGCGGGCCGAAGCCATCGAGGTGCAGGGATGGCTGGAGGCGCCCTGGAGCAGTGCCAAGACCTTGATCGTCGCCGGTTGCCGCGAGGGTGCCTTGCCCTCCGGAACCTACGACGACTCGTTTCTTCCCGACGGAGCAAAGGATGACCTTGGCTTGGTCACCCAAGACGGTCGCCTGGCCCGCGATGCCTACCTGCTCTCGTGCATCCTCTCTTCGCGTCCGAATGCGCAGGTCCGCCTCGGCTTCTCCCGTTTCCGCAATCAAGGCGAACCCAACCGTCCCTCGCGACTTCTTTTTTCCTGCCCGAACAGCGAGCTTCCAAAGCGGTCCGAGTTGCTACTGAAGCCTGCACCGCGCTCGGCGCGGCAAGACAAGAATGATGTCGGTTTTAAGCTGCGCATCCCCAAAGCCACGCCGAAACAGTTTCCTCCCAAGTCGATTCGCGTCACCGCCTTCAAGAGCTACCTCGAATGTCCCCTGCGATTTTACCTCGGGACCATCTTGGGGCTACGCAAAGTCGATCCCGATGCGCGGGAGATTCCGGCCACAGACTTCGGGACAGTCATGCACAAGGTGCTGGAAGATTTCGCCGCGGACACAACGCACACCGACCTTCGCGATCCCGATCAAATCGCGCGCCAACTTTCCGAGATCCTCGATGCGGTCGTGCCTCGCTACTACGGCGAAAAACCTTCGCCGGTGGTGCGGGTGCAGATTGAAAACATGCGTGTGCGTCTCGCGGCCGCGGCGGTGACCGAGGCCGCCATCCGGGCGGAGGGGTGGAGGACTCTCAAGGCGGAATACAGGGTGACGGCCGACGACAACCACGTGCTGGGCGGCCTGCCGATCACCGGCACGATCGATCGCGTCGACGTCCATCCCGAAAAAGGCCTTCGCATCCTGGACTACAAGACGTATTCGCAGCCGAAAAACCCTTCCAAAACACACATTGGCCCTGCGCGAGAAAGGAAGCACTTGCCTGAGGCTGAGCTGGAGATATTGACCAAGAAGGGAGATCCGCGTCCGCGCTCGTGGGTCGATTTGCAGTTGCCGCTTTATGCCTGGCTGGCCAGGAGGATCTGGCCGGAGCATGCCGAAAAAGGTGTCGAGGTCGGCTACTTCCTCCTGCCGCCAGACGGGGATCTTGGTGACAAGGCCCTGGAGATCTTCAGCCTGACGGCGGAAATGCAAAGCTCGGCGGAAAAATGCGCCGAGCGCATCGCGCAATTGGTCAAAAGCGGACACTTCTGGCCGCCGTCACCGTCCTCCGAAGTCGAGTTCGATGACTTCAAAGATTGGTTCATGGAAGAGGATCCCCGGAAATTGATCGATGAAGAGTCGGCCCGCCAGCTCAACGGCAACCCCTGACCCGAAGTATGCCCGCAGACAACGCCTACCACCGGAATCTGATGATCGTCGCCAACGCGGGCAGCGGCAAGACGCACTGCCTTGTCACGCGATGCATCCAGTTGCTCCAGCGTGACGCCAAGCCCGAGGAAATCCTCGCGCTCACCTTCACGCGGGCCGCGGCGGCGGAATTCCTGCAGAAACTTTTCGAGCGTCTCTCCCAAGCTGCCTCCGACCCGAAAGAACTCGCTGAGTTGCAGAAGCAGATCGGCAAGGATTGCAAGCCGATCGACGCCGAGGGATGCACGGCCTTGCTGCGTGCCTTGGTGCAGGCATTGCCGCGTCTCTCCATGGGAACGCTCGACCAATATTTTGGCCGCATCGTGCGGGCGTTCCCGTTCGAGCTGGGGCTGACGAAGGACGTGGAGCTTCTCGACGATGCAGACAAGGAAGAGGTGCAAAGGCGCACGCTCGACCGACTCTTTTCCGAGGCGGCGGAGAAAAAAGAGCTGGATGAATTCATCGAGACGCTCCGCCAGCAAAGCCGCTCACGCGCGGACCAGTCGGCGCTGAGAAACATCTCTGGAGCCGCCTCCTCGCTGCAGGAAAAGTTCATCGAAACGCCAAAAGAGCGCTCGTGGGGAAGGGCCGACGCCATCTGGCCCGAAGGGTGCCCGATCCTGGCCGCGGACGATATCGCCCTCGCCGCCGCCAAATTCCGCGACGAAGTCGAAGCAACTAATCAACTCGACGCTCATGCGAAAGCTGTTCTGGATGGTTGGTTGGAGCTGGCCGTGACACACCGCCCCCCCCGCCGCATGAGCAAGGGGCTGAAAGATTTCTTGGCCAAATTAACCGATGGTGGCCTCGGCAAGAAGCAGAAGGATCATCCGTATGTTCCAATCGACGGCGGGAAAACAGACAGCAAATGCCTCTTTCTTGTCGGCCGCGTCCGCGAGCTTCGGGACAACCTGCATCGCTCCATTCTCAAGCTAGAGCTGCAAAGCAGAACCAGGTCCTCCGAGGCGCTGTATAAGCTGCTGGCAGATTATGAGGAACTCTACAAGCGCACGGTCCGCCAGGCCGGCCAACTGACCTTCACCGATCTGGCCACGCTGCTGGCCCTTCACCAGAAACAAATCACCCACCAGCACATCGAGTATCGTCTGGACGGGCGCTACAGCCACTGGCTGCTTGATGAGTTTCAGGATACCAGCCGCTTGCAATGGCGGATCATGCTGCCGTTGGTCGACAATGTCGTGTGCGAGGACGAGGGCAGGAGCTTCTTCTACGTGGGCGACACCAAGCAGGCCATCTACGGCTGGCGTGGAGGGGACTTCGAGTTGTTCGACCAGGTGCATGAACATTTCAGGACGAACCGGGGAGTCGAGATCACCCGAAAAGATCTGCCCCTGTCGTGGCGATCCGATGAAAATATCGTGAAGGTCATCAACGAGGTCTTCACCGCCGACCAGCTCGAAAAAGCCTCCGACTTCAAACTGCCCGATGAAATGGTCGCGAACTGGCGCAGAGCTTGGGTCAAGCATGAGGAGCGCGAGGAAGTACGCGGCAAAGGCTTTGCGCAGCTCAGGACTCTCGAATTCGACAAGGACGATGGTGCGGAGGGCGGCCAGGCGTCGATCGATCAGGCCGTGCTCGACATCATCCGCGACGTCGATCCGGTCAAACGCGGGATCAACTGCGCCATCATCGTCCGCACCCGCGCCAAGCTCAGCCACTACGTTGCGCTCCTGCGCGGACAGAAGGACGCCATACCCGTGGCAGCCGAGGGGCGGGTCAACCCGTGCCTGAAGTCGCCCGAGGGGCTGGCCCTGTTTGCCCTCGTCAAGTTCCTCGCTTCGCCCATCGACCGGATTGCCGAAGAGCAATTCTTGGCCTCGCCCCTCGGCTTCCTTGCGGAAAATGATTCGGCGGCCTTCCACACCAAAGCACTCGGTCTGATCGCCGCCGCGGGTCTGGCTGCGACCTTGTCGGATTGGGTGCGCGAAGCTGTGCGCAGATCGCTTGTCGATGCCACGAAGGTCGAAGCCTTCATCGAGGCGGCGTCCGACTACGATGCACAAAAGAAACCGGGAGAGGATCTCCGTGCCTTCGTGGAATTTATCGACCACCGGGTTGAGCAGGAGAGTGAAACACCCGGCGTGGTCCGGGTGATGACCACGCACTTCTCCAAGGGTCTCGGCATGGACATGGTCATCCTGCCCGAACTGGACGGCAAGGGGCTTTCCGAATTTCGGGACACCGCCGGCATTGCTGTGCACCGCGACAAGCAAGGAGATGTGCAGTGGGGATTGTCGCTTCCATCCCAGGAGATTTGTGCAGCCGATCCAACCCTTGGCGCTGCCCGCGAGCACCTTCGCGCAAGGCAGGCTTATGAAAACCTCTGCCTGCTTTATGTCGCCATCACCCGCGCCAAACATGCGATCTACTGCCTGAGGGCGCCGACCAGGGACCTCAAAAATACCGGTCGCTGGCTCAATGACTTTTTCCCCAAAGGCGATGGAGAGGATCCTGACAATCGGACGCTGGGCGATCCTAAGTGGTTTGAGGCCTACCAGCCTAAGCAGCTGAAAGCCGTCGACATCAAGGGAGGCAAAATCCATCAGACCAAGCGGCATGCCCAAGACAACTCGCCCTCATCGCACAAAGACGAGGATGTTCCCGCTGGATTGATCCTCGGCGGCGGTGCAGCCAGGCACCTCGGCACGGAGGTGCACGACTTGCTCGCGCAAGTCGAGTGGCTTGGCAAAGAGCCCGACTTCTCCGGCGCGACCCAGGAAGCGGCCAAGCTTGTGCGCGAGTTCCTCGCCAGCGATCGGGCGGCAGCGCTCAAAAAGCCCGACTGCAACATCCTGCTGTGGCGCGAGAGAGCGTTCGATGTGGAGATTGAGGGGCACCCGCTCAGCGGTATCTTCGACCGCGTTCATATCGAACTCGGCAAAGACGGCAAGCCGGCATCGGTGCATGTTTATGATTTCAAGACCGACAAAGGAAATATGGATCTGCGCGATCGATACAAAGACCAACTGGATTCCTACATCAAAGCCGCCGCACTGCTGCTCGGTATGGCCACGGAGAAAGTAAACGCCGATCTGATAAGCATCCGGTAGAATGCAACTCCAGCCCCGGGCGGTGGTATTTCAATGCCTGCCGCTGGATCCCGAAGCGCCGAACTACAGCGTTATTGTCCTCCAGATCCAGCTTCACACCGCGTACAAACCATGGGTCCTGAAGTTGAAGTGCCCGATCGAAAAACTCAGTGTCCTCCATCCATACCCTCCTCACCAACCTCAACACCACGCTTTTTCACGAAGAACCGAATAACAGGTGTCATGAGTTTTTACGGATCTCATTTTGGACCTGACAAGCCGTGAGGGAAGGGGTTTGTGCGTCATAAGCGGCGGAGCCGCAGTGGCGAGAACCTAGGCTTGGCCAGATAGGTCGCCACGGCGATCAACAGACTAGAGAGTTGGCATGAGACAGTGGCCAGGATATAGAGACGAATCCTGTTTGTGGCAAAAGGCCGCGTGCGTCATGACACGCCCATGAGCACGGCAGTTTTTGAGATGAAGGAGAAAGTCGAGCGTCTCACCCCCGAGGAGCGCTATGAACTCATGCAGATTCTCGAGGATATCGAGGACAATGCCTTGACCGACAAAGCTGAGGCCGAAGGCAAATTTATCTCCCTCGAAGATTACAAGAAGCTATCCAGCGAAGAGCAGCTCGCGTGAGATACGCGGTTTCGCTGGAAAATCGGCCGCAAGATTCTTGCTGCGGCTCCGCGATACCAAGCTCAAGGCGTGCTTCGACGAAGTTATCGAGTTGTTCGGAGACGATCCGCGGCCTCCGGGTTGTCGGAAGCTCGCTGGAACATCTGACCGTTACCGAGTTCGGGTGGAGGATTATAGGGTCCTCTCCTCCATCAATGACGGAAAAGTGACCGTGCTTGTGCTGATGATCGGTCACCGCCGCGAGGTTTACGACGGATAGAGTGGAGGCGGACGGTGAGAAAGCTGGCAGACGTCGGTATCGGTTGGCCGCCGCGGCGACCTATCTCCGCTGCGTTACGATTCGAAGGGTCGGCTGTCAGGTGGGAGTCGTCCGCGCTCAGTTGGCAGGAGTCAGTGGCCAGAGGCTCCGGGCACGATACTTTCCGCCATCAGCATCACCTAAGTACTCGGCTACGAAGGGGCTCACCTCCGGTGACGAGGAATTGTTCGAAGACATGTTCGCGCAACTAATCATGCAGCCCACGCGAGAGAGGGGATGTTGCTGGCGAACTTGGGGGTCGATTGCATGATGAAGTCGCGTGGGCCCAAGTGGGTACAATGCGATTGGGATCGTGGGAAAAATTCCCTGCGGGTTCCGGGCTGTTTTGTCCGCAGGCCAGTAATGAGCTGAACAGAAACTAGGGGACCGCATGCATAGTACCCAGCTTGAAGCCCACCAACCACCACCTCTACAATATCCCTATGCGCCCTCAGTCCCCGCTGAGCCTCCTCCTCGCGAGCTCAATACGTCGAGCAGGCCTTGGACGCAATCTCCTCCATCAGCGACTGCATTTTGTCGACAATAGGATTGCCTTCCTGTCCGTAGGAGGCCGCTAATTTATTCATCTGCGGGAAGGCCACCCAGACACTTCCCTTGGCCTCCTGCCAGACGGAGATCCGGAGCGGGAGTTCGAGCGAGATGCTTTGTTCGGCCTGCATCAGAAGCGTCCCGACGGCGGGGGATCCGAAAACAATGACTCGCGTGGGGAGCAGTTCAAGATTCGCTTCCTTGGCATTCTGCGCATGGTCGAACTTGGCAAAGACCGGAATGTTCCTCTTCTTCAGCTCCGCCTCGATGCGGGCCATGGTTTCATCGACGCTGGAGGAGCTTTCCCTCAGGAAGAGATTCCGGTCATCCCCTCCCGACTGGAACGGGCTTCCAAAGGCCGATGCGATGCGGCGCGCGAGGTTGGTGAAATCGACGCCCTCCTTGTTGGCAAGCAGCGTGACGCAGAGGAGTTCCGACGGATCGGTGAACCGGCTGAGGAGCGATGAAAATCCCGGGGCACTCCCCTTGATGTCCATGAGCCCCTTGTGGTGGTAGAACTGCCATCCGGCCATGCAGGGAACAACTTTGCCGTTGTCCAGTGTGGTTGGGTGGTAGATGAGGGCGCGGTTCTCCGGCTTGGCGATGAGGAGCGATCCGGCCAAGCCGATGTCCCAGAGGCTGACATCCTCGGCAGAGGCCCAGATGTCACTGAACCCCTTGAGAGCCGCGGGATTCGAAACCGGAGCGGGGGCAAGGTCGGTTGAGTAGCCGGTGGCATGCTCGGTTGGATCAATGAGAGTCCGATCTTTCAGGAAATCCCGGTGCTTGCTGCCGCTGGCGGCCAGGTTCTCCTCCTTGAGCGCGGGTAAATCCTCGGCAAACAGCGTGTGCCGGAGGCCGAGTGCCTCGATCTGGTTTTTTGTGACGAAGTCCCGGTAGGAGCTTCCGGATGCTTTTTCCACGATTTCGGCTAGGAGCAGGAAGTTCGTGGCGCTCTGGGCGACATCGGTTCCGGGTGCAAAGGCAAGGGGTTGGTCCTGCACCGTCGCGATGAGGTCGCCGGGAGACTGTTTTTTTGCTGCATCGTAGCCGCCCTGCGCGCGGTAATCCGCAATCCCGCTGGCGTGCTGGAGGAGCTGGAGAATGGTAATGTTCTTCCAGGCCGCTGGGAGATCCGGCAGATGCTTGGAGGCCTTGTCACTCAGGTTGAGTTTCCCCTGCTCAACGAGTTGCATGATGGCGACGGCGGCATACCCCTGAGAGATCGGCCCGGTGGCCCAGACGGTCTTGCTGGAGGCTAGGCGCTTCTGCCCGATATCAGAGAGTCCGTAGCCGACAACCCTCGTGATATACGGCGCCTGCACGATCGCGAGCGTCAGGCCGGGGATCTGTCGCTCCTCCATGAAATCATAGATCATCTGGTCGACTGATTGGCCCAGATGGGAGACCTTCGGGTTCCCGCGGCCATCGCTGGGGAATGGGGCCGGG